>NZ_JBEONQ010000068.1:0-16340 GCF_040544445.1 Undibacterium sp. GrIS 1.8
CCCCGGCTAAAACACCGGATGGTGACACACTAGGGTGGAAACTTTTGGACGCTGTTTCCACCCCTAATCTGGTAAGTATTGCACGCTGTTTGACAAGCCGAAGTACCCTCCGCGGCAAGTCAGTCGATTAATTGATCCTTTCACAGACCAATTACGGCAATGGTTAGAAACAGATAACCACCGAGGGGGTTCGGACAAAAACTTGATCTTCCCCCGAAATTTAGCTCCTCATAAGTAACGTAAAATCAAGTCACTATGGAAGAGTTAAAACGAAGATCAAACCGAGAAAGCAGTACACAGTAGAGTTCAAAGAACGCGCCGTCAAACGAGTGAAAGACGGTCAATCGATTACGACGGTTCGCAAAGAACTTGGACTAGGCGACCAGACCTTACGCAACTGGATTGCCGCCGCCAATGAAGGCAAGCTCACTGGAGTAGGTAGCAAAGTGATCACGCCAGAAATGATGGAGTTATCCCAATTACGTGCAGAGAACGCCCGTCTCAAACGGGAGAACGAAATCATAAAAAAGGCAGCAGCGCACTTCGCCAAGGATGTGCTGTGAAGTACGCGTGGATGAAAGAGCACCGCAAGCAATTTGATTTAAACGACATGAGCGATGCCCTTGACGTCAGTCTCTCAGGCTACCGCGCTTGGCAGCGTGGTGGTGTGTCAGATCGCAAGCATCTCGGCGACGGCCAACTACTGCACACCATTGAAAGCATTCACACGCAATGTAAAGGTGCGTACGGTAGTCCACGCATTGTGCGTGAGTTACGCTCACGCGGTTTGTCTGCAAGCAAGGCACGTGTCGAACGCCTGATGCGAGAACATGGCATACGCGCCCGTCACAAGCAGCGCTACAAAGTTACGACCGATTCCAAGCACGGCTTACCAGTGGCAGAGAACCTGCTCGTGCAGATACGCTGCTTAAACATAAAGCTCTTTGGCACAACCAATATTTCTATTTTTGCCAATTATTTAGTTTGAGCAGACATCCTATTTACTTCAGAATTTAGTGATCGGATGTTTTGCTCATGGGCACTTGCTGTTTCCTGAAGACGAAGTAACTCTTGGTCACTGAGTTTTGCCTTCATTGATGGACTATTCAGTATTTTTAATTTTGTCTGAAGAGCTGTTACTTCGTTTGCGAGTTCCTGATTAAGTATTGCTGCGCGCTCATGGTCGCGCTGAGCTTGCTCTTTTGTAGAAATCTGAAGCTTACTATTCAGACTTGCTGGGTTCGATTGCGAATGCATCAAAGTATTCGGGTTGCTAATGTTCTCTTTAATTACGGGCGTAGGTTTTACAGGCAGAGTTGAAGTATTGTCTGGTAAAAATTGCTGACGACTTTGAATAACTTCAACCCCTTGCGCATTTACATAACGCTGAGCATCTACCGACTGCGCAGAAAGCGTGCCAGAAATTGTCAAAAATAAAAAAGTTGGGCAAGTCAAAAGAATATATTTCATAAATCAAATAATAAAAATGTTAGTGAGGCCTATTAAATTTGCATATGCATCTTGATTGAATGATTTAGTACTGTGTATTTTGTCTACCGCTACAAAGAAACAGCAAACAATTAAGAATCAAGATGTTATCAATTTTTTAATTATATCAAGAATGTGGCTATTGTCGATCGTATCACTCCACAAAAACACAACTTCGTACGAGCTCAACTTTTTTTAAAAGCAGATGAATGATCAGGAGGAAACTCTATAGATCAAGTTTTCTGGAAAATTCATTTCAGGAGCTAGTTATCTGTATTAAAAATGTTGTCAATATCCCCCTTCAAAATTGCGTAACTGCGCTCATAGTGTTGACCAAACTAGTAGCTTCATTGCGTGTCAACACAATCTCATTCGTATGATCCCGAGCACGTCCAACTGTCAGAATCTCTTTGCAAATCAAAAAAAGAAAAGCATTTAAAGCAACTTTTTTATGAAATTAAAAATAAATGCTAGTTATCACAAAGATTCAGAAACTCAGCCGATCTCTGATAACCATTTGTTACATTAAGTTACAAATAATTATAAGTTGTGCTATTTACAATTAATGTTGATATAATTATAATTGACTTCAATGCAAGCGTAATGCTTTTAATTTAATTATTTTTTATCGCTTGCAGCACCACTTCGTCAGCTATCTATGCGTTACAAGACGGTATGCATAGTTACTTGGGGTAGCCCCGTTTTTATAAATAATCAAGGAATTCGAAATGCAAGAAAAATCAGCACAGCAGTTAATTCGTACACAGCGCGGTCAAGGAATGATGGAATACATCATCATTGTCGCAATGATTGCTGTCGCAGCTATAGGCGTGTACAGCATGTTCGGTAAAACAATACGTAACCAAACTGCTGGTATGGCAAATGAAGTTGCCGGTAAGAAATCGGATGATCAAATCACAAAAGCTGGTACTGCAGCGACAACTGCCGCAACACGTGGCGATACAACCAAGGGTATGTCTGAATACAATAAAGACAATGACGCCCAATAACTTGAAATTTAAATGACTGGACCGCTTTACTGAGTGATTGTCTGGCTTTATTGGGGTCAGACAATTCTTAGTTTCTATTGCAAGTGCTCTCTTCTACTTGCTAACACTAATTAATCCACCACTCTTTTTTGGCAAATTTGCCAAAACTTTATATTTATCTACAGTGGCAATAATATTTTGAATGTCATAGACATGAGTTTGCTTGAAATTTCAAAGCGTACAATTTCGCAAAGCCGGTATGAAAGAGGTCAAACGTTGATCTTCACACTCGCATTTGCAGCAGCTACTGCTTTGGTGGTGCTTTTGCTCTTCAATAGTGGCATGTTAGCAAATGCCAAGACTAGATTACAAAATGCAGCAGATGCTGGCGCCTACAGTGCCGGTGTATTACAGGCACGCGATCATAATTTTTCAGCGTATACCAATCGAGCGATGGTGGCAAATCAGGTTGCGGTGGTGCAGTTGGTGAGCCTCAAGTCATACCTTGAAGATGCTGCTGATACCCATGACCGTATGGGTGGCGCGATATTGTCGCTTGAGGAACTGATCCCTACTTCTACGACTGCTTGGGATTTCGGCAAAAACCTGCCTATTGAAAACGTTAACTCTGTCTTCGCGGCAATCGCTCCTATTGCTGTGCAGGGACTCGATTTGCTTATTCAGGCGTTTGAAAAGGCGCAAGAAGCGCATCACGTTGCAACCGCTCTAGATATGGTATTGGTCGCCGATGAAGTCGTCAAACGTAATGATATTGATGCAAAAGTTACTACGGGTGGTTTTACCGTCGGCAAAACCGCATTTCAAGTCAAAGATTGGAGTAACTCCACAAAACAACATAGCGCAAACGATAGCTCGTCAGAGGCGGATCGTTTTGCGGATGTAGTCGTCAGCGAGAACTCGACCGATTTGTTTACACGCAATCGCTTTTCGGTGCCGGTACCAATGTGGGCGAGCACTGTAAATTTATGCACCATGCTGCCCAACTATGTATCGTCCTTCACTTTTTTTGGTTTTACTCATGCAGGCGGCAGCATATTGAGCGAAGATAAAAAACGCTGGCTCTCTCTCGATGCCACTATGGGTACAGGATTTCAGACTTGTACCGTTTGGTATCCGTGCTTTCCATCTGGAATTTGCTATGCCACTGAAACAACGCCACTAATCGACGGCAATTTTGGCCTTGGCGGATCTGGTGGTGGATTGGCAGGCGCATCAGGTGACTATAACGAGTCTTCTGGCTATAAAAATAATCCATTTTCGACAAAACTATATGGAGGCGCACTCATTACTCCGCCGCCTATGGTTCCAGGTTTGATCCGCTACAGCATCACGGGACCAGGTTCGACGCTCGATTCTTCTGGAGGATTGCAGAATTATTACCGTGACATGACGGATCCGCTCGGTTCCATTCCTAAGGATCAAACACCAGAAGAAAATGGCGGAAAATATACGATCACCATCGAAGTCGAGCATCCAGGTGCAGCCATTAGGACTGCATCAAAATTTTTGCCTGCCTCAACTATTGTTAAGCTGGATGACGGTCTAAAAAGCAATACCATGCGTACTTTATCTTCGTCGCATGCATATTTTTATCGCTCTAAGACCGACGATTTAAAAAATTTTACCCGTAATGGTTGGCATCGCGATGATGATAAAGCCGAATTGGCCAATCTGTTCAATCCTTATTGGCAAACTCGTCTTGTAGACAGAACTCTTGCAGAGCGAACTTTATCATGGGCGGCTCAGTGAAAAGTCTCGCTATTAACCTGAAAAAGAATATCAAGCAGGAGCAGAATGGACAGGCCATGGTGGAATTTTTGGTTGCAGCAATGTTCTTTCTTGTTCCACTTTTCCTTGCGATCTCAGCACTTGGGAAGTTTATAGATGTCCAGCACACCACAGACATGGCTGCGCGTTACGCCGCATGGGAACGTACCGTGTGGTATGAAAATGGCGCCTCTAACTTTTATTCAATTAATCAGCCAAATCAGAAATCAGCAGCTGGAATCAATAACGAAATAGCGTTACGTATCTTGAACGATAGATCGAACATAGCCACCGTGATCAAGGATAGTGATAAGAGCGCATCTAACTTTGTCAATGGTGTCGATCCGATGTGGCATGACACATCGGGGACTGCCTACCTAAACGATTACTCTCAACTAGCGACTTTAGTTAGTTACGAGGAGCCAAAAAAAGATGTGGCCGGAGCTGTCCTTACGGCACTGGCTTCGGTTAACGTTAAAGGGCTATTTAATTTTGTCCCTCCACTACCTACCGATACGCTTGCCGTTGCCAAGGTTTCGCTCAACAACGTTGCGAAGGATAGTGGCGTCTACCAGCATCTGTGGTCCGAGGCACCAGCGTGGGCTGGATTAGATTTCGAAGCAACAGGCGCGATCTTGTCGAATACCTGGTCTTCCAACAGCAAGGTGGGTACCAGGGCAATGGTAGCAGAAGCAGTACCGACTGCTCAGGGGCTCGGCGCGATCGTCACAGCAGCGAAAGTTGGCATTGCACCATGGGATTGGGCAATTCCCTCAAAAATTGAGGTAGGGAAAATCGAGGTAGATGAAGTGCCTGCGGATCGTTTGAAATGAACTCACAACAATGCCGACATTTCGACGAGCATTCTTCAGGGCATAAGCCTTGGGGTAGAAACAATCGTATTTATTCAAAGGGTTTCAAAGTGATTTTTAAACGGTTTTTAAATTTTATACGGCGAGTTAGTTTTTTGGGAGTCGGTATATTTTTGTTGCTATCCGTCAGTCTCACTCATGCGGGTGTCTATGACGAAGATCGTACTGGTGGTAGCGATCACCCAATTATTTCGCGCTATGCTGGGTCGATTTTATATATGTATGGCGAAGAAAACTATGGAGTTGCACGCACACTTGTGTCAAACAAGGGTCAGTTGCTTGAGCAAACTGCCGAGGGAAAAATATCAAACAAAGTGTATTGGGGGCCAAAAGGGCATGACGCCTTAGCGATATTCCGTAACTATCAAACTGTATTACGCGATGCCGGTTTTGAAATACTGTATCAGTGTGAAACCGTGCAATGTGACAAAGACCGTACACAAACTAAGATCGTCCGGTGGGCGCAAGCGGCGCACTGGAATGACAATGGCAGTAACGACTATTACATTATCAGGATGTTCGAATACAAACCCGGATTTCATTACATTTATGCTAGGAAGATCGGATCGGCAGGCACAGTCAGCGTACAAATAGCATTGCGTAGCGGGGACGAAAGCGATAAGTACAGCCAGGGACGAGTCCAGCAATTTATACAAATTATTGAAACAGCGCCGATAGCTCAAGGAATGGTGTCGATCGATGCCAGCACGATAGGTGCATCGATCAAGCGCGAGGGTAAGATTGCTTTGTACGGGATTTTATTCGACACCAATAAAGCCGTCATTAAGTCTGCATCGAATCCAACTCTGGAACAGATGGCCAAACTTTTAAGAGACGAGCCAGCACTCAAAGTCTTCATTGTCGGGCATACCGACAACCAAGGTTCGGTGGAAGAGAATCTCGCCCTATCCCGCAAGCGCGCAGACGCTGTGGTTCAGATTCTTAATACGCAGTACGGCATTGCAGCCGATCGCTTGCAATCACAAGGGGTAGCCAATTTTGCGCCGGTCTCGAACAATCTGAATGATGAGGGGCGAACAAAAAATCGTCGTGTCGAGATGGTGGCACGTTGAATGTTCGCACCAAAATCCATCCACTAGAAAATACACAGAATGACTATAAATAAATTTAGGCGCAACAAAATAGCGTGCATGGCTTTGCTATTTAGCATGGACATAACAGCTTCTGCGGCAAGTAGTGAGCAAATGTTACCGCCAGCCGGTTTATACCGGATTGACAGTGATAACAAGGCATCAACACAAGCACCTGGTCACTCGGCCGACGTTCGTTTATCGGAAGACGGTTCGAACGGTAATACAACCACATCTATAAAAGCGGATGGATATGAAGCAGGCAACCAACTATACAAAGGCAAGGGGCCACTTACCTACTGCGTGAAGCCACGAGTGATCGGCGTTGTGCCGCCATATGCGCTAACAGCCTTAGGTAGTTGCCACGAACAATCTACAACGATCACGGAGTATGGCGTGATTCATAAAGCGAATTGTCCGCCCGGCGCCACGACAGTCACGATCCGCAAACTCGATACAACTACTTGGGAGTATGTAACCGTAGTAGCACCTGCTCAGTCTCCAGGGGGCATGGATTTGAACTCCTTGCGGCCGGTATTGGAAAATGCTGCCAAAAATGGGGCAACTGCCGAGGCGCGGAATAAGGCGGCAAAACAATTGGCTGAATTGCCGCAAATGCAAGATGAAATGAGTAAAAAACGCGCTGTAGCAATGGAAGGTCTGATCAAGGCTGAACATAATGCAAAAACCCCCGAAGAGGCTGCAGCGTTCAGCATGGCAATTGCAACGCTGAAGGGGAAGAAAACTATGGGAGAAGTAACTCGTAAGGAGCGTTGGACACGCATCGCTGATAGCTGTGCCGATGTATCCAACCATGAACACTAAAATTTGTTAATTCTCTTTTTATTCCAATAAGACTATGAAATTTCTCTTCCTAAGCTTGCTTACTTTCCTGCTCGTGACGACTAGGGCGTTCGCTTGTCCTAAGCAGATACCGGAAGGTCTTAATGGTGTAACGGTCGGGAGTGATGTAGTTACTAATGGTCTTGCTATGACTATAAGTCAGGTTCAGGGACGTGAAAGTGTTGAAGAGATTATGCAGCGCACCCAAAAGACCTGGAGTGCGGCTGGCTATTCTGTTAAACGCAATTCCACATTAGGTTGGGATGTGTTATCAGCGATGGGTAATCAATGTCTGGTAACGCTGCAGCTGACAAAGCGTAACGGTGCCTTTGGTTATCTTGCGCTGAGCCACAAAACCATGTCTAGCTCGGTAACGCCGCAATCGATGGGCGCACCGCTCCCCCCTAATGCAAAGCTCACTTCAACCGTCGCAAGTAATGACGATGGTCGAAAAGGATTAGTCATTTCGATGACTTCGAGGAGCTCGATTGATGAGTTGAACCAGTTTTTTATGGAACAACTAGCTGCCAATAAATGGGCTGCAGCGCGTTCGCATAAAGTGAATAACAAAAAGACCGGAATGGGCTCCCTTTTTGTCAGTGCACAAAAAGATCGTCAACAGATCGAGATCGTAATCTGGCCAGATCGTGAGACGCAGGTAGTAATGACAATATCAGAGGCTTTATGAAAGTAATCAGCACCAACTGTCTTGGTCAGGCGATGACCGAATACGCAATCGTTGTCGCATTTACAGCGATCATTTTTATTTTAAGCTCGATGGAGCCATCCCCAGTGCAAGCCTTGGTTGATGCTATCAAGAGTTTTTATACTGCTTTCTCCTATGTGATCTCGTTTAGTCCTTGAGCATCCCACACAAATCTTTCTGCGACACCTGAAATACGCAGATCCTAAGCTTAAATATTTTTTAAACCAACATGGCAAATAATTCGAAACTCGTCGCTAAACTCACCAGCCCAATCGCCCTTCTTCTTTTCGCAACCGCTCTTGCCGGTGGGGTTGCATTTCTTGCTTACTTTTATTTGCAGCAACGCGAAGAAAGCATCAAGGTCGAGCTGACAAACAGCTCACGTAAAAAAGCAACACCCAAAGTCAGTGTAGTAGTACCGAAAGCTAATGTCGGTGTTAACACGATTTTGAATGGAACTATGTTCGTGTCCCGTTCAATCGAGGAAGATTTAGTTTACCCAGATACGCTTTTAGCTAAAGATTTTCCTTCGATGGAGGGACAGAAGTTAGCGCGTCCGGTACTCGGCGGTCGCCCTGTTCGGCTAACTGATTTACAACAGCCTGAGGTCAATAATGTGGCGGCGCTACTGCCGCCCGGTACTCGGGCCATGACGATAGATATTGACAATATCAATTCGATCGCGCAAACCTTGCGCCCACATCACCATATCGATATCTTCCTGTTGTCTAAAGCGCCCAAACCTTTGAATAGCAGTTCCGCCACTGATGAAAAGTCATTAGAGCAGGTGAGCTTATTTATGCAGGATATGGTGATCTTAGCGACAGGAAAAGAGTTTCAGGATGTTAATGCGCCGGTAGAGCAAACCGATAAAATGGTTAGGCCGGGTGATGTTGAAGGCGTACGAGAAAAAGGGTTTGACACAATTACCTTGCTGGTAAATCCACGTGAGGCTGCGAAGCTGTTGGTAGGCCAAAAAATGGGAACATTTCGCGTTGTTTTGCGAGGTGATAAAGATCGTGACGCTCTTGCCATGAAGCCGCTGAAAGCAGGAGACTTGATTCCAGCTTCAGCCAAAGGGCGCGACGTCGGCATTGAGTTTATCGTAGGTGGACGTGGCGACCATATCGTATCGAAATTGGATTTGCTACCGTCACAAGTACCTGCCCAGACATTGACTGGCTCATTGACTGGTTATAACCCACCTGCACAAGTCAGCGACGCCCCCCAACCAGATGCTCGACAAATTGACCCTCGATTCATGGGCATTTATGGTACTTCGTCTGCTGCTAATCAACCAATTCCTGCACTACGTGGAAATAAATAATTTACTAAATGTCTCTAATGAAATCACATCCTATGTCAGCGAAGTATTCACATACTCTATTAGTCAGCACACTTCTTTGTTTAGTGGTTGGTACAGTTCACGCACAAAGCCTGCAGGACTTAAAGCCAGCGCCACAGAATGGTAGCAATATAAAAGCGACAGTCGGTCGTCCAGCGCTCAAGTCGCACAACGATATCCCAGTATTGGAATATCTACCCACGCAGTCATTGACGATCACCACTAGTGAAATCATGGTCTTACCGATACCAGAGAAAGTCGTACGTGTTGCATTAGGAAGTGGAAGCGTCCTCAGCACAACGACAGTTGATTCAAATCTGTTGTTGATTGCTGAGCAGGTTGGTGCCACCAGTCTGCTAGTTTGGACTAAGCGCAAAGTATATTCTTACCATGTGCACGTGGTACCCAAAAATATGCTCGAAGTAAGAGCGAAGGTAGATGCGCTGACAAAAGGTATCACCGGAATTTCTGTTGAGCAGGTCGGCTCAGAGCTCGTCTTGTCAGGGATGGTTCATAAAGAAGTTTTACAACAACTGGCAAGTTCACTCAAAGGGACTCCAGGTCTGATCTTCAATCTGAGAGAAGATCCAGGTAGCGCTTACACACGCTCGGTGCTGTTTCGCTTGCATTTTATTGAGGTCAAACGGTCTCTGATGCAGCAGATCGGTGTCGATTGGGCCAAGAGTGCAAATGGCCCTGTGTTTGGATTTACTGGAGTAGCGACTAAACAAGGGATTTACAACGATACGCGCCAAATTACTCCTGGCGAGAATCTTCTCAGCGCAACTCCTCCTTTTGTCATGAGCGGTTCTAGTCAGGGCGGTCTTTTTCTCGGCTTGGCTACAGTAATCACGTCTCGTTTGAATCTCGGCATTTCAAATGGAGACGTCCGTATTTTGGCGTCGCCTGAACTGACAGCCAAGAGCGGCGGTAAAGCCCGGCTCCAGGTTGGCGGTGAAGTACCTATTCCGTTAAGTGGTGCATTTGGTTCTACGACTGTCGAGTTCAAGCCTTACGGCATCATCCTTTCCATTGAGCCACAGATCGATGCGAATAATGTGATCACGGCAAAGATATCAACCGAACTATCGCAAATAGATCCTGCTGTTACCGTTTCCGGGATCCCGGGCTTTTTGACCCGCAGCACAGCAACTGAAGTGAGCTTGAAACAAGGCGAAATTGTCGCTCTCTCTGGTTTAGTAAATAGCGAAATGTCTACGGCGATTGATCGCGTCCCTGGGCTAAGTATGATCCCGATTTTGGGGCGTTTATTCCGCTCGGATGATTTCAGAAATAATAAAACGGAGCTTGTTGTCCTGCTTGAACCAGAAATTATTTCCGCAGGTGACGGACTTGCTAAACAGTTGCGCGAACGCGGAGAGTTCTACAAAAAAGAGTTTGAAGATAAAGCCCTTGAATTACAAAAGAAAGCCGAACCCTCCATTCAACCTGAGCCAGATTTGTATAGGAATTAACATGATACGCGTACAAGTTTTTTTTGGTGATGACCTGGTCGGTGATGTGACAAGTCCAGAGTTAAGCTGTTTTCTTGGTAAAGAAGCGGATAGTCTGATTCTCTTGAACGGATGGCGTATTGGACGACGTCAGTTGCAATTTTCCTTAGACGAAGAAGGTCTGTTCCTAAAAGATTGTGGCGGTATGGCGCCCATCAAAGTCAATGGCCGTACTGTTAATGAATACGGCCCGATTGCAAGTAACGATACGATAGAGTTATCGGCCTACCGCGTGCGGGTTCATCCTACGCAGGAGGCTTATGACTTCATGGCGAAGAAAAAATTAGCTTTGCTTCCTCCAGCTGAGGTAAAAAATGTGCGTGAGGCTGTAGTTCCCAAGGTCTCAGATAGTCCCCTAGAGTGTCCCGAGGGAATGGCGATACGAGGTTTGTTGCACAAAAAACTGATCGCAGCTATGGATCTTCGTCGGGTAAATGTGTCTCGCATGGCTGATGCGGAACTAAGATCGGCAGTAAAAAAACTGATTGAAGAATTGATCGACACCGATACTGCATTTGCATCAATGAGGGCTATGCGTGAAGACTTGCGTGACGTGGTGCTCAATGAGATTGTTGGTCTTGGTCCACTGGAGTCGCTGCTCTCTGATGATGCCGTTTCCGAAATAATGGTCAATCGTCATAATGATATTTTTGTTGAGCGCAATGGTCAGCTAACGCGGTCTGATATTTCATTTTCTAACGATGCAGCGGTTCTAGCTGCCATCGAGCGTATTGTTTCTCCATTGGGGCGGCGTATTGATGAAAGCTCGCCCATGGTAGATGCACGTCTCAAAGATGGGTCACGTGTGAATGCCATTATTCCTCCGCTTGCAATCAAGGGACCAAGTATTACGATTCGAAAATTTTCTAAGAAAAAATTGATTGATCAAGATCTGATGCGTTTCGGCGCAATTAATCGTGAAATGGTCGAGTTTCTTCGGATCGCCGTCAAGTTGCGCGCAAATATTGTGGTGTCGGGTGGAACTGGGTCAGGTAAGACGACTTTATTGAATGTACTGTCCAATTTTATTCCCGATGACGAGCGCATCGTTACAGTAGAAGATGCTGCCGAACTTCAGTTGACTCAGCCGAATATGGTATCGCTAGAAGCGAGGCCCGCAAATATCGAAGGACGTGGCGCTGTAACCATCCGTGATCTGGTCAAGAACTGCCTGCGGATGAGGCCAGACCGCATTATTGTTGGTGAATGTCGCGGTGGTGAGGCACTTGACATGTTGCAGGCCATGAATACCGGTCACGACGGCTCTTTGACCACTGCCCATGCAAACAGCCCAAGGGATTGTTTGTCTCGACTGGAAGTGATGACCTTAATGAGCGGACTAGACATACCCATGCAGGCGATCCGGGAACAAATTTCTTCCGCAGTGAACCTGATAGTGCAGCAAACACGCTTTTCTTGTGGCACTCGCAAGGTTACCTACATCACTGAAGTAACCGGTATTGAAGGGAATCTGATTCAACTCCAGGATATTTTTAAATTTGAACAAGATGGTTTTGATGCCGACGGCAAGGTTCGCGGTCATTTCGCGCCTACAGGTCATATCCCGGATTTTTATCAGGATTTGATTAAACGCGGAGTAGCCGTCGATGTGTCGATTTTTTCGCGCGGCGCGATGATTAAGCGAGTGCAATAGTCATGCACAACCCAGCTTTTATTATTGGCGCAATTTTTGTAGTTGGTCTGATCCTGATCTGGATGATCTTGCATTTCGGTAGCCGCTGGTTTTCTGCTCGACAGAATCAGGCAGCAGCGTCTGCGAAATCGGATCTGGAAGATATGTTCATATTTACCGATGCCAATCGCATCATGGCAATTAATATTGCTGTGCTGATTTTATTACCAGTGGTTGCTTGGTTTGTGACGGGTAATTTAGTGTTGACAGGCGGGTGCGTGATTGTGGCTTTCGTTGCGCCACGCTATGTCTTACGTTATGTAGCCGAGAAGCGTTTGCGTTTATTTGAGCAACAATTGCCCGATGCATTACTAATGATTACAGGAGCATTACGCGCTGGTGCAAGTTTGCCGATTGCGATAGACAGTGTGGCGAGCGAAGGTAAGCCTCCCATATCGCAGGAATTTGATCTTTTGCTACGTGAGATTCGTTTGGGGGTTGACTTTGGAGTGGCGCTTGAGGCCATGGAAAAGCGCGTTCCATTACAGGACTTGGCATTGGTGGTCGCAGGCATGGCGTTGTCTCGTGACATCGGTGCAAATCTGGCGGAAACACTGGACGCAATTGCAAAGACCATCCGTACAAAATTACAGATGGAAGGCAAGATACGTAGCTTAACCGCGCAGGGAAAAATGCAGGGTATCGTCATGGCAGGACTTCCCGTATTTCTTATTTTCATCCTAAATTTTATGGAGCCTGCTGCAATGGCTCCGCTGTTTAATACATGGTACGGCTGGGTAACGATGGCAGTCATCGTGATAACGATTTCCATTGGTTATCACTTCATCCGCAAGATTACCAATATTGATGTCTGATTCTGACACCAAACCTCAGGCAGAAACCAATACGACATGTTCGCAAGATAGGAACGTTTGATACGAAAATAAAAGGGCTAGGATCACACCTTTTCATTTTCGCTTGATGAGATTTAATTATGAAGAAATCGGTATGGATAAATTAGTTATTGCACTAATGATTGGCGTTGCGTTTGTCGCATTTGCAGCAGCAGTTATTTACGGCGCGATGCGCCTTGAGCATGAAGTGCCTAATGAGGATCGTGAGTTTCTTGACCCATTGCCCAAAGTGTTGCGCATGCAATGGCCGTTGATCCGTTTGGTTGACTACCATCTTTGTCAACTGATCCCAAAACGTATGTTGGCCGGACCTACCGAAACACTAAGACTAGCCGGCTTGCTCTATCTAATGAGTCCAACTCAATTCATTGCCTTATGCCTTGTCAGTCTATGCGCATTTACGGGTATCACTATGATTGTTCTGTCATGGGCGAATTTATTCAACTGGCTATTGGTAGTTGGTGTTGCATCGCTGGGTTATATCTATCCTCGTATTTGGTTAAAGGAATCGCTAAAAAAGCGACAAAAGCTCATCGTCAAAGCCTTACCTACGTATTTGGATTTTTTGACGATGTCGGTTGAGGCAGGCTTGAATATGGCAGGCGCGATTTCGCAGGCCGTTGCAAAAGGTCCATCTGGCCCACTAAAAAACGAATTCGCATTTGTCCTGAGAGATTTGCGTTCAGGATTGACAAGAGCCGATGCTTTGCGTCGTATGGATCAGCGTGTCCGGATACCACAAATATCAAGTTTTATTAGTGCAGTGATTCAGGCTGAACGTATGGGTGCGAGCCTGGGAGTT
Source organism: Undibacterium sp. GrIS 1.8 (assembly GCF_040544445.1). Classification (NCBI taxonomy): domain Bacteria; kingdom Pseudomonadati; phylum Pseudomonadota; class Betaproteobacteria; order Burkholderiales; family Oxalobacteraceae; genus Undibacterium; species Undibacterium sp. GrIS 1.8. The sequence goes on from NZ_JBEONQ010000068.1 coordinate 13,986, forward strand.
ACTTTTCGCGCTCAGGCAGAACAACGTCGTATTGAGCGCTTTCAAATCGCAGAAAAACTGGCGATGGAAGCACCCGTTAAGCTTATTTTCCCTCTGGTGGCATTCATATTTCCAGTGACGTTTCTAGTCCTGATGTTTCCGATTGCGATTAAATTTATGCAATCAGGCGTTAGATTTTGAGACAGCAATGATTAAACATCTTCCATTAGTATTTAATGTTGCGTCGCGCGTACACGCTCTGGACGTCATGATTGCAATGTCCATGTTTGCGCGCATGCGCGGCTTGCTGGCACGGCCTGCACTCCGCAGCGGCGAAGCGATGCTGTTGCAACCGTGTAATTTGATTCATACCGTCGGCATGCGATATCCGATCGATGTCATTTTCTTACGACGTGACGGGATGGTATTAAAGGTTGCCACTGCGGTTGCGCCACGTCGGGTAAGCGGCCATCTGCGCGCCCACTGCGTACTGGAACTAGCCGCTGGCGAAGCGGCTCGTTGCACCATTACGCCAGGGATGATACTGCCGATCGCAAGTCTGCAGTATCAACCATAGGATCGATAATGATCGTAAGAATAATGTCAAAAATCATGCTTGCAACAGAAAGCTTGTCGTTATGATGCAAGCTCCCCTATCACCACAAAAGGGACAGTCGGCGACGGAATTTCTTGTCATCTTTCCTGTCCTTGTTCTGCTGGTATTCGGCATCATCCAGCTAGCATTTTTATACCAAGGGCGTGCTGTACTCAATCATGCGACGCTGCTGGCAGCGCGGGCTGGCGCCCTACACAATGGCAATGTGGGTGCCATGCGTAATGCGCTCAGCAGAGGCCTTGCCCCGATGTTTGCTAGTGATGCCAGTCCCGCTGGTTATGCAGTAGCGCTTGGAAAAGCAGTAGAAGAAACCGCATTGCTGAGCAACATGACTAATATAGAGATTCTCAACCCAACGTCCTCTGCACTAGATGACTTTGGACGGCCACGACTTGATGCTGTGTCAGGATCAGAATTGCCGAACGATACTCTCAACTACCGCACAACGACAGCAGGCACCAATTCTAAAATCTCAGTACAGGATGCAAACATCCTACATATTAGAGTGACCTATTGTTTTCGTCTGATAGTCCCGATCATCGACCGGATGCTAAATGCTGCGCTTAATGGCAGCACACCGCCATCCAGCGCGGGCGGCAGTGGCATGAGTAACCCTTTCGGTATTGGCGATACCCCGTTGACGACAACCTGCGTCAATCCACTGCTGAAAGGACCAAGAATTCACATCCAAAGTGAGGCAATGGTACGCATGCAATCACCATTTTATCAAGTGAACCTGTCGGGTTCGGGCAGCCCTGGGGGACCAGGTACACCACCAGGCTCCGGCACCCCGGGTGGCCCAGGTTCGCCGCCTGGGACTGGCACTCCGGGCGGCCCTGGCACGCCCGACGACCCGAGTGACCCAGGTACGCCAGTCGATCCCGGCGGGGCGTGCACGGGTGCGGATTGTCCCGTATGCGGCGGTTAATAGGCGTCGCGGGCAGCGCAAGTCAGACCGCATAGATATCGAAGCTAAGCAGTCACTCAATACAAAAAAACCGTGAGAGATGAAGCAATGACACAAAAAACGAAAGGTATTACAGTGCTATACGCTTTGACGCTAAGCGTAGCGCTCAGTATAGCCAGCGGCTTGGCGCAGGCAGGTTTCACCTTGCCTGGAAGCGGCCCCAAATGCGACCCGACTAAAGCCAGTTGCATTCCGGAACCCGTCCCACCTACGATCCCGCCAGTCACGCCACCTGGAGGCCCCACTTGTCCCGCCAATCCAGGCGGTGCCACGTGTGATAGTTCCGGCCCTGCCAGCACGGGCATCGGTGCAGGGATCAGTGTGGGTGCCGGCAATCCGATCAACGTCATCACCGGCAACAAATATCAGCGCGAAACCGACATGGCCGCACTCCCAGGCGTCCTTGGGCTAGAAATTGTCCGTCACTACAATAGCGTCTTTAGCAGTCCTCATCACAGCATAGGGATTGTAGGACGAGGCTGGAAACTCAGCTACGAAACCGAACTCTACGCGATGAACCGGACCATCCAAATCATTCAGGCGGACGGTAGCCGCCTGATCTTCGACCGTGATGTCAAAGAGCCCTGCCAGTGTGCCAACAATAACCCCACTGATGGCAGCATGCGCATCACTAAAACTCAGCGCGGCGAAGAATATATCTGGACCTGGAGCAACGGTCGCCAGCTGTATTTCAATCATCTGGGTAAGCTCGTCCAAATTGCCGCCCCGACAGGCGAAGTGGTACATCTCGACTACAACCCTAAAGGCGTACTCACTCAAGTCACCGATCCCC
>NZ_JBEONQ010000069.1:0-15304 GCF_040544445.1 Undibacterium sp. GrIS 1.8
ATCGACCTGCAAGCGCAAAGTGACCAGATGCAGATTCAGGCTAGAGATGAGATCAATATCCTCAGCAGCCATGCACATATTGACTGGGCTGCGGCAAAGAGTATTAGCCTCAGTACCGCTGACGGGGCCAATATTACGATCAAGGATGGCAATATCACTGTGCAGTGTCCGGGGAAGATTCTGGTACAGGCTGGGAACAAGAGCTTGGTGGCGGGGGATAAGTTGGATTATCCATTGCCTGTGATGCCCAAATCGATTTGCGTTGAATGCCTGCTCAAAGCACGCGCCGCCGCCGCTCCCTTTGCACTGAAATAACATGCTCACACATCACCACTTTCAACAGCTATATCTCGATAGCGCACTCGCATCAGTAAGCTCTACCGACGACTGTACTCTCTACGGTCTGGTCGATCATGCCGGCATGCCGGGCTTAGCAAAAAAACTGATCCAGTCCGGACTGGACTGGGTCAGCTTGTTCGATGGTCAACCCGAAGAAGCGGCGCTGTCTGTTGCACCCCTTTTGTTTGTGATTCCTTCCGATCAAACAAATTTACGAAATAATCAGCTATTCGATTGGATCGGTGAACATGGTACGTACACCTCTAGCTTGTCTTTCCTAGCCAGTCCGTTATCACTACAGGACTTAGCACGTGGTTTGCGACTGCGCTTAGATGCGGTATTGCCTGATGAGATGGAAGTGATGCTGCGATTCTTTGATCCGCGCATTCTGGAAGCATTGGTGAGCGTGCTCAGTGATCATCAGAAACAAGCTTTTTTTAGTCTGGCCCGAAGTTGGTGGTTCGTTGATCGTCGTGGGCAATTACAAAGAATTCAAACCAGTTTTAGCGCCACTGACTTCACGGAATCTCTCGCTATTGAATTCCCATTCACACTCACGACAGCGCAAGAAGGCGCATTACTTGATGCCAGTGAGCCTGATCAGGTCGCACAGTTACTACAATCTAATGCACAGGAAGAATATCAGGCACTCCCACTTGATCAGCGTTACGATTTCATTCTGAAGTACAGCGCTGCAGCAAAACAGCTTGGGATTGAGGCACTACATGAACTCGCTCTTTACTGTGCTGTGGCGCTGCTGCAGGGAGAAGCGTTTGCAACGCGAGCAAACTGGAGCCTGGTACTGCAAGCCGTGAAAAACAAGCAGATCAGTCTAACGCAAGCGGTCGCGCATATAGACACCCACACACCAGAGGCAGCATAACGATGCAATCAACACCACACCAAATCAAAACCTGGTATCACTGGCTTTGCACGATGCTATTGGGATTCATGATTGTTAGCATGAGTGCTTGTAACGCTCAAACACAGGATGCAAACGCCCCACAAAACAAGGTCGTACCCAAACCTCCAGTAGGAACGAATATCGGCTTAACCTTAACCGGTTACAACTACACCAACCGTTATATCGATACGTTTGAGGTGAACGGTCAAGGCGGTGGAAACCTATTTGTGAGTGGTCCAAATGGCGGCGGTGGTAAAAGTGTTTGCTGCGTCAACTATGTCACTGGACCAGGAGCCTGGAAGGTCACCGTACGTTGGCAGGCAGACGCTTGCGTTTATAACGACTACACCGACGCCGAGGGCGGTGAACATCACCGCATGCATAGTTATTTTAAAGAAGCCAGAGTCGAGGTCGATCCTAAGGTACCAGACCATCCGGGCTATTTTGAAGTGCATATTTATCCAGATGGTCATGTTGAAGCAGCGATTACCGAAAATGAATCTCCACCTCGTTTGATATTAAGTAAAAACCGCGAAGATAATTCAGAATACCCAAGGTGCCCAAATGGCAAAAAGCCCAAAGAATGATGCGGTCGGTGATACCAAATCACCCGCACTAAGACAAAACGCAGAGAGCTTATTTAGCGGACCGGATCAAGCTGCACGCATCTCTGCGGATGCGGCACCGAAACCGAGTCCGGTTAGCAAGCTTAGCAGCGTGGCTGCGGGTATAAAAAATCAGTCGGGAACAACATCACCGCCAGGCACCTGCGTACAGACCTTATGGTTCAGTTTCTTCTTTGACGGCACGGGCAATAATCTGGATGCGGATGTCGGCACGTTAAAACATAGCAGCGTCGCACGGTTGTTTAGAGCCATGCCAGACAATGACAAAGTCAACGGTAGCTATGCATTTTATATCCCCGGCGTCGCCACTTATTTTAAAGAAGTCGGTGATGAAGGTGGCACGCTTTTGGGTTTCGGTTCTGGCGATATGGGTAAAGAGCGCTTAGCCTGGGCGCTGAAGCAGTTCGATGACACAATGAAGTTTCATATCGCCCGCGCAAATAATCCCGCGAATGCGATTGTAGAAATCAACATAGCGGCTTTTGGTTTTAGTCGCGGTGCGGCATTGGCACGTGCGTTCATTCACCAGTTTGTCGAAGATCGCTGTAAGCAAGACAAGAAGGATACATGGCGGCTGATGCCACAGGGTTATAAGTTACGTGTTCGTTTTATGGGTTTATTTGATAGCGTGGCATCAGTCGGTGCGCCGATGGCAACCAATAACACCAGCAGTGTAGGTGCTGCTATCAACAGCATCAGCTACAAAATCAAAGCAAGGCTCAATGACAGTGACTATGCTGAGACCCGGCCTGAACGTATTGCCTTCGGCAAAAATGCCAAAGCGGGTGCAGACCCTGCTCCGGGTAAATATAACGGCCATAGCAGTTGGGGCAATGACATGCTTATTCCGAGTATGGTGGAAGAAGTCAGGCACTTTGTGGCGGCGCATGAGATCCGTAATTCTTTCCCTCTAGAGAGCATCAGCGTATTGGAGAACGGTCGCATCCAGAAACCCGATCATTTTTTTGAGACGGTATATCCGGGTGTGCATTCGGATGTGGGTGGCAGCTATCGTCCAGGTGAAGGTGGCAAGAGTGATCAGTCTGCACAAAAGTTAGGACTAATTGCTTTAGGCGATATGTACAAGCTAGCTTTGGCAAAAGGCGTGCCGCTATTATCTAAAACTGCATGGAAAAATTTTAATCTAGATGACTTCGACATTGATCCCGTTTTATTAAAAACCTACTCCTACTACTTAAGTAAAGTAGCCGTTCAGCCCACCTTAGGCGCTCTGTTCAACGCCAACATGGGTTTATATTACGCTTGGCGCTTCCGTGCCATTCATCGCAAACAAAAAGGGGATCATGCTGAAGCCGATCACATGGAAAAAAATGACGCGACCTTCAACAGTGATTTGAACGCCTTGGACAAAGAAATCAAGGCGTTAGAACTACAAAACAATATGGCGATTGGTAGCCTCGATCATGCAGAACAACAACGAACTTCCTATATCAACAGCCAATATGGCAATCCTAAAGTGATGGCAAGTCTGGGTAGCTATGATGAAAAAATTGCTGCTGCAAGAAAAGTACAGGCGGAGACCCAAGACAAACTATTACGCGCTAAAGCTAAACGGGATGCCTTGCCTAAGGCAGGTCAGGCTAGTAAGGTTGCTCTGTATGACCAACAATTATTAGCCGATGCCAAAGCAATTTACGACGTCTATAACTACCGCTTTAACCGAGATAAACCTGATCCTGCGATACGTAATGATTTACGCCCCCATTACAAACTAATGATGGCTGCGTACGAGAACGAATATGATCCAGATAAAAAAGGACTCACTGGTTTGAAGGATGAAACCATCATTGCGTTCTTCGATAATTACGTGCATGACTCCCTGGCGGGCTTTGCAAAAGATGCGACCTTGCCATCGGATCCTCGGGTGATTTATTTAGGTGGAAGTGAGAAATACCAATATGCCAAAGTCACACATTCGGAAGAAGTGGATGTTGCGTAGATTGCTTACATGATTTTTACTTTTATTACGCATTAACTATTTACACGACATGACACCCTTATTAGCTAACGAATCTGAAGATTTAAATTACGACCCAAATAATTTGCTGGATACATTGGTCAAACACTTGAACTTAAAGACCGATGTACAGCTGTCTCAGGTATTAGATGTCTCGCCACCCGTGATCAGTAAGGTCCGTCATCGTCGGTTAGCCATTGGTGCCACTTTACTCGTCAGCATGCATGAAGTGAGCGGCTTGAGTATTAAAGAGCTAAGGGAGTTAATGGGTGATCGTCGAGAAAAGTTCAGAGGCTCTTAAAAAGTTATTCAAAGCACCAATCGGCTAGTTACAAAACATCGACGTGGCAACGACAACGACTACTTGCGCGTTCCTGAAAGTAGGAAATACCTATCAGTGGATGGTACCAATGTCCACGTTGACCATTGGTAAAGATCAAACTGTCTTTCTGGGTGAGGATGAAGACGAGGAAATGACCATGTCTATTCCAAGACTTCGCGCTATCCAAATATTAGACACTGCTGAGATAGCTTCTCATCGTACACGGATGATTGCCGGGTTATGCTCCCACACGATATGGTTTGTAAATGGCGGTCTACTCCAGTTTGCTTTCAATCAACGGGATCGAATCATTGGTTTGTCAGCATCCAACCTGGTTCAAACTCTAAGTGCGGATAATGACTTGATATACCGTACGAGGCTTTAAATCACAAGCAACCACCTATGCAGACCAAACACGGCCATTACTCCAGCAAACTGAACTTAATGAGGCTATCGGGCGCTGTCAATAGGCAGTCGACACCATATGACTGAAAGTCCTCGTCAAATATTGTTAAGCTGAAGCCTAACGAAAACATATTTTTAGAATGTAAATATTGTCATCATGAATCTCTACGCATGCGCTTGTAACTACTTAATCATTAAAGATGGAAATCTATGCGTCAAGTAATCAGAAAAAATGGGAAGATTTATGAAGGTCTTTCTTTGAATGGGATAGCAAATCAAATTGCATCATCGCTTCGCTGCTTCCACGAAAACAAAGGTACCTCAAACGACTGTCAACTGACAATTAACCCGCTAGTCAGAGCTTATCACGCTATGATTATTAGGGAGTGGGGTATTGTTTTACCAGCTACACCTTTGGCAAAGGAAACGAGAAACAAAGGGAAATCTGCTATCCGTGAGCATAGAATTCCAACACATGCAGTTGTATGTCTACTCATGTATATTGACCCCAAAGATGATTCCGAGACTGAAACATTTGATATTCGCGTCAAGAAGGTTTTGGATTCGACATTCAAGATGGCCTGGGTCGTTAAAGATGAGCATGAAAAGCTGAACCGCAAGTATATGCATTCTTTACCGATCGACCACGAATCAACGCTTGAGGAACTTGCTATACGGAGATACAAAGAATGCGATGTTCCCGAACCTAATTAGTACAATTTTACAAATTAATCACAGCAATCAACAGGATAATAATTATCGTTTGACAAAATAGTTAACCGAAATCAGCTGATAAAAGACAGAAGGTTAAAAGAATATGGAAACATATGCTAAAAAAATAAAAGTGCTTACGGATGAGATAAATATTTTATTGAGTTGCAACAGACTACTTCGCAACTTGTGGCTATTAAACTTTAGTCCAGAATTATTAAAAGCTATGGAATTAATCTCAGAGCGAACAAAAATCGCTGAAACTGAATTGGATATCGTAATCGAAGCAAATAGTTTAGACGAGTCCGAGTTGATTAAGCAAGGGACTTCAATCGTAAGTAGCACCTTAAAAGTTTAATCAACTTCACTAGATACATATACGGTATTTGTAAAAAAATACTTAATTTAACTTATTCTATGTCAATGATTGGAGAGTGCATTGACCACTCGGTTAAACACTGGGGGTGAGCCGCAGGCCTTTTGCTGTAATAATAAGAGAGGTATGAAATACCTCTCTCTAACCAAGCAATGAAGCACAGCTTCAACAGAGCTAGTGAGAGACAAGATCACAAGAGAATTGAACAAATGAAGAGAGCAAACTAGCTTGGCAGAATGGCCAAGCTTTTATGACGATTTGAAATTATTCAACAAAATCAAAAAAATAAAAGAGTAAGAATAAACGAGGGAGCTGTGGCTCCCTCGATACCGCTTCATACGAACTACATCAGCAATACTTCGAATACCGATATACCAGCCCAAATAATCCAACGACGTCAGGTACACGATTAAACGTGTTCGTCTCCGTCATCAAAGTAAAGGAGTACTCTGATAGATTTTAGTACCAGATGACTAGCACAACCGCAGTATCAGGCTTGCCCAGTTGATTCAGTACAGAGGTTGGGAATAGCTACGCAGAACTCGAAACATCAATTGGAATATCGGCATCCCAGAAAATGACAAAGCCATATATTGTTATATTAGGATCTGAATTAGCAGCCAGCCAAAAATCATAGTTTCATTAACAATTGAAGTCATTTTCATCATCAAGACTACGAATGAGGCAGCCACCGCAGGAACCTATATTTTTCCAATCAAGTACGTAATCGGGCCATCCGTAAATTTGTCCTGGCTCCAGAGCAAGCGTATCTAACCATTCAATAAATCGATTAAAGCTTGGTGCGTTTGAATTGCTTTTATGACCTTGCGTTTGATGGCAAAGGTTTTTTCTAAGGTCATCAGGCAGTGGTATTGCTTTTGCACCGAAGTAGAAAAAATGTTTTGAAATAAGTGCGTTTTTTCCGCTTAAATCTTTATCAACATTAGTGGAGCCATGAACGCCTCTCCGTTGAACAGGTTCGCCAGAGCTATAGTCATAGATGCAATCGCCTAGCCGATCCTGCAAAGACATACTTTGCAATTTTGGAATTCTATGCGGCCATTTATCCAATGCTTGTTCGTCATACTCATTCATTGAGAGAACGTCGTCGACGCGCATGGCATAAACCAAACAACCACTTAAATCACCACTCGGCGCGTTCTTAGAGCCCAGACCTGCTATCCAGTCTCCTACTTGCGCCACTCGCCGGATGCTTGGTTTGCAAATTGTCAGAGTGCACATCCCAAAAAATGGATTTGGCGCAGCTCCGTCATCGTATGGAATGGTGTAAGTGAAAAGTCGTTGCATATGATTTCCAAGGTGAAGAATAGGTGTTATGACCAGGCTTAACGAGACAAGATCGCTCAATTTAGAGATTGAGCTTAATCAAGCGATGCTTTTTCGTAGCCTAATTTATAACACATGGCAGGAAAGATTATTGTTATCGACATGAACTTACTCTCAACAAAATATGGTTCGTCTGGCGATCTTTATTTCTAATCAAAACAAACGGGGGAGCCATAACTCCCTCGATATCACCCTCTCCTACTCGCTGCATTAGTCATCTCAATCCTAACGCCTCCAACATTAATACTAGGACAAATAATCCAACAACCTAGGGTGCAGGATTAAACGTATTCGCACCCGTCATCAAAGTCACACTGCTAATCGAACAAGTTTTAGTATCGGATGAAATTACTGGTAAGTCCATTGTGTCAGTTTTACCTAATTCAAACGGTGTACACCAATTTCCAGTTTGTGGATTAGCGAGCGTAATCGTGATGTTGCTGAAAGTGACTGGGGCTTTCAATCCAGTACTCTTACCATGCTCCTCTACATAGAACTCCGCTACATTCTGAGGCTGACCTTTCATGTCCATGGCAAAGTTCACCGAAGCACCTGTAGTCGCGTTCACAATCGTTTGTGTCCAAACACCATTCGATAATGCCATAGTTAATTTCAGCTTGTCACCCACAGCCACTGACATGACATTACCGCCATGGCAGCCATCGGCATTACTAAAGTAATAACCTTCAATCCACCACGTGCCGTAATTTGCTTGCTCTGGCGTTGTCGGTGCACAGCCTACACCACCCCAAACTAGAATCGGCTGTAATACTCCGTTTCCTACACTTCCATTGGTCGTGGTGACTCCTTGTGATTGCAAGCCTGGCCAGACTGCCAGTACACCGACTGCATCAGGTTTAGCCGGTACGATCACTTCCGACGTGAAGGACACTATCTGGTTCGTCGTCGGAATGTTGATCACCATGCTGCCGTCGTTTTGACGGTAGATAGGATTTGTAACATTTACCGTAACGCTGGTATTTGCAGAAACACCGCCATCAGTCGTAACCGTTAAGACAATCGGATAAACACCGTCTTTTGCATACGCGTGGGTGATAGTGGGTGTAGTTGACGTACCGGTCAATCCATCACCCCAAGCCACTGCATACGATACGATCTTACCGGCACTGGTAGTGCTCACCGATGCATCCAGCGTCACGACCGCCTGAGGGCCGTTAGTCGTTGTTGTAGAGCGAAACTGCGATACGACACTCACCACTGGTGTGCCTGGTGTTGCTGGAGTTGTTGCGGAAGAACTGGCATTAGATCCACTCCCTCCGCTGCTACCACCGCCACAAGCAGCCAGTAATAAAGTGAGTGAAGTGAAGACTGCATAAGTAGCGTTAGTCGTAACGCGAGATAAATAAAATCGTTTCATGAGATGGTATTAATTGAATAATGAAAAGAAAAAGAGGGATGGGTAAAAAATGAAAAAAAGAAATAAACGAGACATAAAAAAATGGAAGCAAGTGCTGCTTCCATTCTTCAAAGAATATGTAAAGACTCAGCTACCATTACCGATCGCTGCGAGTAGCGCACAAATACCAAGCACCAAGCCCGTAATCGCCATCCATCGCCCCAGTCTTTTTTGGATAAGAGAAATAACAGCAAATAGGATAGGGACTAAGCCAAACATCACTACACCGACTACCGTGTCCTTATCCCATTGTTCCGGCACCGATATCGCCATCAGCGTTACAACAAGGCCTGTGATCAACGAGGTCAATGAGGTCCAGTGAAATTTCGCGCTACCTGAGTCCTCAATACTCGGTTGAGGTACAACGTTATTGAATACCGGAACATGCCCTTGAACAGCACCACAATGTGGACAGGTAGGTGCAGTTTCATGAATTTCTTTGGCACAGCCGCGACAAAACATCATTCCCATAGAATCCTCATTTAATTGGTGGAGTAGTTGCTGTTGCTTTACCCATCTTGATGTAGATGACCAAGGAGCGAACTGCGACAAAGATCAATACTGGTCCCTGGATGTCATAGAGCTTCATTAGCATCAATAGAAATGCGACTGATGCAGCGGCGACGAGTAATTGCCAATCCAGTTTTTTAGTCCCTATAAAGTCATTCTTTTTATGGGCTAACAAAAGCCGTACACTCAAACCGAAGCTCACCCCAGTCGCTATACCGATTAAAGGAATCGCCGCTGTGGTGTAGAGCAGAATGACCGCTATCGTTGCGGCAATGATTAAACCTAAGTGAAACTTCTTATTGATGTCAGCCTTTACGAATGCTGCACTCAGTGAACTGACTGAGGATGCTGAGACTGGAGGATTAACGTTCGTATGAGACTGAGATGCAGCATTAGGGGTGGCGATAGTGACTTGCTGTAAGCATCCACATTGCGGGCAACTTGGTGCCGTCTCATGAATTTCTTTAGCACAGCCGCGACAATAAACCATGGTCATAGGTATTCCTTTCGTAAAAGATCTGCCGATCGTGGTCATTTCACCTAGATGAGGCAGATTCAGATTGTTGCTAACGCATCACTAAAGAGCGTTAAAAGAGGTTGATCAAAATAGATAAAAAAAAGTAGTCAGTAAATAAGTCAATACGTGGGAAGTTAAAAGAGCAACCTATCGATAGGGACAATTTGGAACGAGTCGCTATTTGAAATTAAGCTATCTAATAACGATGTGTCTAATTCATTAGGCGTGTACTGCTTGAAATCGATGGACATGGTTTCCTTTCTGAAATTGGTCGCAGATTGATGGATATGTTGGTCCTGATATAACGATCCAGCGGATCGGCAATTCACAACACATCCTTCAGTTGATAAATCAAAATTAATTTCTACAAGATAATTTTAATAATTGTAATTCAAAACATCACAATGTAACTTTAAAGTTACTATTTTAATGCCCTCCATGGATTGATCATTACGTTGGTACGTAAAAGGTCACAAATGGATAAAATTCAAACAACCACTTTTGTAAAAGCAATTGGAAAAGCCATTTCAATGAAACGCGCTTCCTCTGGCTTGTCGCAAGAAAAAGTGGCCGAATTACTAGGGATCAGTCGAGAAGCCGTTTCCAGAATGGAAACAGGCGTGGCAATTCCTACTGTCGTGCGGTTGGCAGAATTAGCAGAGATTTTTGATTGTGGAATTGAAGAATTATTAATCGAAGCATCCAATCGGCAATTGGATCAAGCACGTCAAATTACTGATCTGCTCAGTGGTGTCACCGATCAACATCGAGCGATGCTGCTAAACGTGATGAAGCAATTGATCGACGGCTTCTCAAAAAATAAATCAAACTAAAAACTAACTAGCTAAATCGCATTGTTAGGATGAAGTTTTTGTCTGTTGAGTTTATCGATGAGGCTCAGCTTAACTTTGCCAGATTTGGGTAACGTCGCACAATTGGTGTCGTCCACCAAGGCAACTTCCCCAATGATTGGTTGGCTGGTATCGTCATCGATATCAGTCCCCCCGTCTGCCACCGGAAAGAACTCCAAAACTATCTCTAGGATTTCCTCCGCATTCTCCTCAAACGCGCCATTTCCAAATCCCACTCGCGCAGCTACGTCCAATGCAGTTTGGTCATAACCACTCTCTTTGCGTTGTTGATCTAGTTGTCTAGCCTCGGCAATGGTCTGTTCGATGGTCTTACCATCTCTCACGGTTAGATCGACATAGAAGATCGCAGACCGATGGCTCATGGTGGTGCTCTTTCCTCTGAGTTTTAACTCTAGTGGCAGACAAGCCAGCAAGTTACCTGAGACAGCCTGGTAGTAATGCAGTCTCGCAGCTAAGGTACGAATGCTGTTATAGCCCGTGGTTCTGAAGATAAAGCTCCCCAAGGCATCCTCGTCACCGATGCTGATATTCAATCTGCCATAGGGTTTGCATAGACCGCCTTGTGCCAGTTCACACTCGTCTGGTGAGGGACAAGGTAAGCTTTGCATACCAGTGTCGGTGTAGCGACGGCAAGACTCACCATTGCCCACACATAGTGGACGTCCTGATTGACGATCGAACAGACAGTAGTTCGCTCGTAAGTTCAGGTCAGGATCATTGAATAGCAATTTGACGGGAATGGATCGTAGTTTGCCATTCGCTGTTTGATTGCGTAGTTCGGTATCTAGTGGATGGACTACCCATCCATCGCGGTTTTGTACTTGTGAAGTGATCGTGAACTGATCATCCTTTTCTGGTAAGCGTTTGCCATTCTTTTCTACTACCTTACCAATACTGATACGGCCTAGCACGGGTGGGGTGATGCTGAGTCCTTTAATCATGGTGGTGTCCTTTGTTATTGATATTGTTATTGATATTGTTATTACTGCTGGTATTTGCTGATGTGTTCTCTATGATCAGAAAGCGCCGACTCCCTGGCTTATTTCGTGGATAGCGTTCCAGAAGATCTGGCTGATCTTCGAGTAGCTTCTCCAGATCAATCTTCTGACTTTCTTTACTGCGTTTGAAACTCACGCTGCCCGTTTCAAATACGGCTCTGCTGGCATGACCCATGCGTTGCTGAATACGTTGTTTGAGTAAGGCTTCGAGTTCTTCACGTTGTGCGATATCAGCGCGCAGATTGACCAGATCAGCGAAGGTGGCGGACATCTCGGTGTCGTAGGTGAAGTTGATGCTGTGTACTTGATCGTCTGGATATAGGGCGCGTAAGGCAATATCCGCCGACTCGGAACCATCTGCCGGTGGTGGAGTATCGATTTCGACGTAGTGCCAGAAGTGACGTTCGAGCTGGATTAGGCGTTCAATCAGCGCATCGTCTCTGGTAATACGGTAAATACGAATCTCTTGTCCACAGATCAGGACACAGACATCCGCAGCAGCCTTACCAGTGACGGCCAGTTGATGCTGAACCTGACAGACGATGTAATCCGGTACGCCATCACGCCATAAGCTGGCACCAAATTCACCAGCGGTTTTACACTCCAGTAATTGCACGTCTCTGACACCCATGACTTCTCTGTCGATATTAGCGAGCATCCAGAACTTATCCGGATCAGGATGCTGGAGTACCGCATTGATCTTGCGTACGCGGTTACCGGTGCGGCGGGTGTAATGCGCAGCAACGATGGGTTCCAACAGACTGCCCCAGTACATGGGACTGGTTTCATCATTCGGATCGATCTAGGGGAGATTGTCATCTCGTCCAGTTTTAATCATCCAGAGTTCAAGCTGGGATTGGTAGGGATTTAAACCGACGGCAGCACCGGCATCACTGCTGCCGATACCGCCTTTGCGGACATCTAACCAGGCTTCTCGGCTCAAGTTCTTTGTTGTGACGAGTTTCAGGGCGGGACGAGTTGTCTTTGTTGGATTATTGGGATGAACGGGATTACTTACATTGTTGATTTTATCGAAGGGAGTCATTTAATCGTCCTGACATAAAAAAAGCCTGGCTGAATGCATGAACCATTCGTGGATTATTCACGATGGGTTCACACAGTCAGTCAGGCAAGGGAGCGACGTTATCAGTTTAGTGTGCCCATAACGCCAAAAGACACTGGTGGATTTACTTCAATTGCTTCAGCGATGAATAGAATTTTTTATCGCTTACATTCTCTTTTTAAGAGATTGTGGTTTTCTTCACCTTGCTATTTACGCCACCAGTAATAAAGCCTGTTCCAGTGCTTTGGCCTTAAGACTGGCACCTTGACCGAACCAGGCAGATTCCAGACGATGGTCTTTACTTCTGGCACGGCGTTCATGGTCGACGTATTCCGTGACGCTATTCAAGAGTCCAAAGGCAGTGGTTTTACTGGAGGCGAGTTCAGCACCTTTGCCTTGTCCGTCATACAGGCTTTGTACCTTCTTGATGGCGCGTTCATGACTGAAGCCTGCGGTGGGATTGGTCTGCTTCGTTTGATTTATCTGATTCATCTGATTCATCTGATTAGGCTGATCATTAAACACACGCAGGAAGTAGTTCATGGCTTCATGGTCTTTGACCCGTCGGGCGGAGAGGATTTTCATGTGATACATGAAGCTGTCCCAGGAGGAGACGGAGATGCCTAGTTGTCTCTTCACCGCACTGGGATCGAACATAGTGCTGTGGGGTACCTTGATGGCTCCTTTACTGTTCGCTAGTGCAATCGATAAGGTGTTATTACAGACGACCCGGATACTGGTGAATTGGGCGGTGGTGGCTAACGTACCGTCACAGGCGGTGGCGAGCAGGAGATAACCATTCATGCTGTCATTGCCTTTAAGGGTGGTGCTTTGTCCGGTTTTAGCGAGTGCCCAGATCTTTCTGCCGTGTTTCAATACACCGGCGGATTCAAGTTCAAAGCCGGAGATATCAGTGAGGTCACGGTAGAACTCTAGGATTTCTTTGGGTTGGACTACCTGATAGCGATTCGAGACTACCGATAAAGGCGCTTGAGTATCCGAGCGATACAACACCTTTTGTTCAGGGAAGGACATGATGGCGCCGAGTGGTCCGGCGGAGTCGGTCATGTAACGTACCGGAGTTTCTACAATCGTAAAATCTAATCCGGCTTGTTGTGCCCAGACGTCGATGGGTTGTCTGGCGGTGAGCTGGTTGCCTAGACCATGCCAGGGAATGGCGCCTTGGTAGGCCATGGTGTCGATGAGGTGAGACATGGGGTGTTTCCTTTGCTTTAGTAAGAGTGAGACGTGACAAGGCCGCTGTCGTGTAACAGCTGGCGGTGCTCGTACGGTGTTGTTGTGGTGTTGTTGGAGTTCGTGAAATTACTGCGAAGGTAATACCGAGGGTGATTCAGGCTAAACGGTGGTCATGTCTTGGATACCCTGGATGCAGCTCTTGATCAAAGCCACTCTCTTGAGCTTCATCGAATTCATCGTCTATCGCAAACCCATAATGTGGATGTTGCTGAAATGGATGTTGATTTACTGGATGGTGATTGGACGATGCGGGAGGGTGAAACGGTGGTTTGCCAGAGGATGGTGCTGAGTGTGAGGAGTGAGACGTAGAGGGTGAATGCACAGAAGATCGACCAAAGGGATTAAACATCGGAAAGAAGGATTCGTCTGTTTCCTCTGCTGGGTGATCACTTGCGTCATAGAGGGTTGTGTTAACTGTTTGTTGACTAAAGTGATAGTCACATTCCAGACAATGGTAGTTATCTAAAATCGTCTCATCGACCATTTCACCGAACTTGGCACCCGCTGTACAGCCTGCGGTGCCACCGACTAGGCCACCGATGATGGCTCCTGCAATACTGCCGATGACGGAACCGATTGGACCCGCGATAAGTCCTGCAGTGAGACCGGCAGTCACGCCAGTAGCAGCGCCAAGCTCGGCACCAGTCACAACACCTGCTGCGCCAAACACGACACCAGCGACGGTACCGATGGTGCCTCCGGTCTTTTTAGCGTAGTTCTTGGTATCGATCCGGTCTGACTGGCATTTAGGACAAAGTGTGATCATGGATCAATCCTTCTCCGTTGAGTGCGAGGGTGATGGTGCCGTAGTCAGCGCCGCACTGGTTATTAACGATGCAATGATCAATGCCAAACCCATTCCACAATCCATGTCGACACTCATGTCTTTTTACGGCATAAAAGCTGGTGCGTTGGGCGATGTGATGACGGGCTTCGTCAAAGACCGGTACCTCTTTTATTTGTGGTTGTGTAGCGAGTTCTGCTTGTACTTCTGCTCGCGCCTCTCGCCTGGCATCGCGCTTAATTTTATCGATGTATTTGATCAGGCTGATGGTGGAAATGACACCGGTGGCAAATACGAGAGCGAATGCAGCGAGGCTGTCTAAGGGGGAGTTGTGGTTTCCCATGGGGGTTCCTTAAAGAGTGAATGAAGGTTGAGTTAAACCTGAGTTAAGAGTGAATTAAGAGTGAGTTAAAAAAAGAAGGATTACTGGTTTGATTTACCAGCATTGAAGAAGCTGAAATAGCAGAGGTGATGGGGGTTGCAACGGTGAAGGGGATGGTGAATCTGGGCTGGATGGATCGCCCTTGTTGAGATGAGATTGTATTGGCGGGGTGTGGGATGGGGTGTCAGTTAGGGCGGGATGTTTGTTTGGATCACAGTGCCGGTGGAGCAGAAATACTGTTGTACCGCTGATGGTGCTCATTGCGATGGTGAGGATCAATAAAGTTGCTTGGGTCATTGGTTTCCTTTGGGGTGTTAGGCGTCCGTAATGGCTTGATCATGCTGTTTCCATTGCTGGCCGCACGTGGTTTGAATTTGAGTCATAAGGTAGCCTTATTCTCAGTAAGCGTCCAACGCTACCATCTATGAACAGCAAATAATTTCATGCACTGTCCAGACTGGATCATTTTGGAGAGCAAAGTATGTCAAGAATCAAA
>NZ_JBEONQ010000070.1:0-15098 GCF_040544445.1 Undibacterium sp. GrIS 1.8
TTGCTTTTCCATTTCCACTCCATCTCATTATTGAAATCGTGAGCTTGAAGGATTTAGATTTGACTTGATAGTCTGGGGTTTATGGAGCGCTTACACTCCATTAATGCTACCGACTAGACTTAAATCACCATTTTTTATAGCGTGCACGATGTCTGAAAATACGCCTCGCCAAGCAGATGGCACTGGTCTCTGGTTCATATCGTCTTTTACAACAGGTTCGAACGCGCTCATTGCTTTCCCTCGACCGTGCATTTGTCGTAAATATTGGTTTCAAACTAAAACCCAATCGCTATGTCAGCAAAGTGCCGAAAGCGGAAGTCCAGTATGAGCGATCTTTTAAATATTTGCATCACGAGGTTTTCACTAACTTGACGTACTTTTCACGTTATTTGTCATCCGAAAGTTGGCGAGTATTCAAAATGGTTTGTTTGTTCGTCGAGAGCTTCTAAAAAACCTTTAACCGAGATGCAGCGCGAGGCAAAGTTACAACCTAGACGCTGCAATACGTCGCTATTGGGAGGGTTTGCAAAGAGGCGATGCGCTCGAGTATGGGTTTTTTTGAAATTCCCAGTTGCAAGTGTCAAATGTTTATGCGCGCCCTAGAGCATAAGTCTTGGAAGTCCGAATAAACAGGGGAGGTTGACGGGGTACTATTCTATTTTGCCGTGTCTCTGGCATCGATCATTTTCATCAGGGCGTAGATCGCCTCCAGTACTGGCATGGACACTTGCTCGCGGCGTCCTGCCCGGACGACGTTGCCTAGGATGACTTCTACTTCCATCGGACGACCGTTTTCAAAATCCAATGCCATGCTCGTTTTATAGGCAGGGCCATTTTTGGTACGTTCGATGAACTGGTCGACCATTGCTACTGGCAAGGGATTGTCGGTTGCAGCCGCGACTTCGATTACCTCCAGCATGGCTTTTTTAACTAGTGCTTTGCCTTCGTCAGGTCCCAGAATAGACGCCGTATCGAGTACGCCGCCGAGTACAGAAATCGGGTTAAACACCGCATTCCAAACACATTTATGCCAGCGCCCTTTGACGACATTGTCGGTCAGCGTCATTTTAATACCGTCACGTTCCAGCAAGCTTGCTAACAATTCGCAGCGCGATGAGATGCCACTGGGATAAGTGCCGAATGTTAAGTCGCCCAAGGCATGGTGCTTGACTTTGCCTGGCGCAACGCGGCTGATCTGGACGTACGCAAGTGCGCTGATCAGTTCATTGTCGGGGAAAGCCGCAGCGATTTCTGCTTCGATTTCAACCCCGTTCTCGATCAGAACGATGGTGGTATCGGGACCGACTGCATCTTTAATCATTGCGGCTCTGTCCACGCCATGTACGACTTTGACGCTGAGGATCAGATAATCGGGCCAGCCACCCTGATAGTCCGCCGTGTGTTGTAAAACTTGCGCAGGTGTGAAATGCATCTGACCGAGTGAGGGACTATCGATATCAAATCCATGTGATTTGATTGCATCAAAGTCGGAGCGACAAACAACCGAGACATCTGCGCCTCGCTCTGCGAGCAGCGCACCATAAAAGCTACCAATTGCTCCTGCGCCTACGACCAATACCCTGGTTTTTTCTGATGATAGAGTCAATTTATTTCTTTCGTTAGAGTTGGAACTTACGTAAATTGAACAGGCAGAAATCGGTACTCAAGCATTGATTATCGGCTAGTTATTTTATCCATCGCGCTATTTTTGTTCGCTTCTGCATCGAGTCCCTGCCAGCCACCGCCCAAACCTTTGAGCAATTGTACTGTCGCGCTCAATTGGCGTCCGCGAATATTGATCTCGCTGCTTCTGGCGTTTTGCTGGGTTTGCTGTGCGCTCAAGACATTCAGATAAGGTACAGTTCCCGCACGATATTGATTCGTAACTAAATTGAGGGCGACGTTGGCAGACGCTACAGCTTGTTTCTGTAAATCGGCCTCGCGTTGCAGCAAACGCAATGCGACTAACTGATCTTCCACTCCTTGCAATGCGGTTAAAACAGTTTGTCGATAATTGGCGGATGCCTGATCAAAGCTTGCTCTGGCCTGATCGACGGCAGCTTGCTTGGCACCGGCATCAAAAACGGTTAACGCAAGGCTAGGTCCAAGCGACCAGAATTGATGTGCGACATCAAACAAGCCAGACAAATTGCTGCCACGATAACCCGCATCGGCGGACAAATTCAATACCGGGAATAAGGCTGCTCTAGCTACGCCAATACTGGCATTGGCTGCGGCAACTTGTCGTTCTGCCGAGGCAATATCAGGGCGACGCTCTAGCAAGCTGGCTGGCAATTCAACAGGAATACTCGGCAGTTGAATCGCTAACATTTGCGCACCGGTTTGCTCGGCCTCTGGTGCCAGCGAAAAACCAGTAGCGGGTTTGCCAAGCAAAGCAGCAATCGCATGTTCGAGCTGAGCAACAGTGATTTGATTGTCAGCGAGCTGGGTTGAGGTAGACAGCCATTGGGTTTCTGCCTGTGATACATCCGACTTTGTTGCGACACCGGCGGCATAGCGATTACGGGTTAACTCCAGCGATGATTTATAGGCGGCGACACTTTCTTTGAGCAGGGTGTCTTGAGCTGATGCGACCCGTAGGGAAAAATAATCTATCGCTAATTCTGCCTGCAAGCTCAACCGAGTATTAGCTAAATCCGCGAGACTCGATTGTGCGGTGAGACTTTGGGAATTCGCTTGCTGCCGCACACGTCCCCAGATGTCGGCTTCCCAGCTTAAAGTGCCACCCACTTGCGTGCTATTGCTAATGTTGCTCCCAGAGCTGGTTACATTATTACTTGAGCCATTACTGGCGCTATTGCTGCCACTACTATTACTACCGCTTGCAGAACGGGTCGCGCTGGCTTGCACACCAATCGTCGGGAAAAGACTGGCGCGGGCTTGCTGAGACAAGGCAGAGGCTTGCCTCCAGCGTGCTTGCGCAATGGCCAGGTTTTGATTGGACGCTTCCAATCCCGTCATTAACTGATCGAGCATAGGATCATTAAATTGTTGCCACCAATTGCCTTTATGCGCATCATCCGATGGTTGAGCGAACTGCCAGTTGGCCGGCAAACTTTCTTTATATTGTGCAGGCAATGCCATGTCGGGACGACGATAGTCTGGCGCCATATTGCAGCCGCTCAAGCTAACTAGCACAGCTGCAATGGCAATGGTGAGTGTGCCAACCGTAGCCGCAGAGCGCGGACAGAATGTAGACGTAGCCTTTAGTTTCATGATGGCAGTTTTCCAGGAATCAGGTTAGGGCGATTAGTTTGCGCAGTCGCGGGATCAATGTAGTTGTCAACGTGATTGTCACTGCGGTTGCCACTGAGCTTATCTAAGTTTGGATGACGCCAGCGCTTAAATTTAAGACGCAGACAATCGAGTACCAGATACATGACAGGTGTGGTGTACAACGTGAGCCATTGGCTAACTAGCAGACCGCCGACGACGGCAATGCCCAGCGGGCGACGTAGCTCAGCACCGTCGCCACTACCAAGTGCCAGTGGCAGCGCCCCAAGCATCGCTGCAGCAGTCGTCATCAAAATGGGGCGCAAGCGTAATAGGCATGCCTGATGAATCGCCGTTCTAGCATCGAGGCCATCACGCTTCTCAGCGACGATGGCAAAGTCAATCATCATGATCGCGTTTTTCTTGACGATACCGACCAGCAAGATCACACCAATAAAGGCAATCACACTGAACTCGCTACCGCATAACATTAAGGCGAGCAAGGCGCCTAAGCCGGCAGATGGCAGGGTGGATAAAATCGTAATCGGATGGACCATGTTTTCATACAAAATACCCAGCACGATATAAATTGCCAGCAGCGCCGCCAGAATCAACATAGGTTGGTTGCTGAGGGAATCTTGGAAAGCTTTCGCACTCCCCTGGAAAGTCGCCCGGACTGTATTTGGCACACCTGCGTTCATCAATGCGACATCAATCGCCTGCGTCGCCTGACTCAAAGAGACATCCTGCGCCAGATTGAATGAGACGGTGGATGCTGCGAACCCGCCTTGATGATTGACCGATAGCGCCGTGTTGGCACCCTTCCATTGTGCTACGGCAGACAAAGGCACGATGTTGCCCTGCGCTGTCACCAGGGTAATCTGGCGCAAGGCTTCCGGCCCTTTCAGATAGGCTGGCATAGCTTCCATCACGACCGTATATTGGTTCAGATCCTGATAAATATTGGATATCTGACGCTGACCAAATGCATCGCTCAAGGTCGCGTCCACCATTTGCATATTTAGCCCCAGCCGCGCTACTGCGTCACGATCAATGACCAAACGGGTTTGAATACCTTTTTCTTGTGCATCGGTATTCACGTCGGTGAGTTCGGGTATTTGTGACATTGCTGCGCGGATGATCGGTTCCCATTTTCTGAGCAGATCGAGATCATCTGATTGCAAGGTATATTGATAAGCTGCGTCACTTTGGCGGCCGCCTATACGGATATCACTTGCTGCCTGGAGGAACAAATTAGCACCAGCGATGCGTCCTAATTTTGGTCGTAAGCGATTCAGAATCACATCCGCAGAGACACCGCGTTCCTTCAACGGTTTCAGCACTACGAACATAAATCCACCGTTACTGCGGGAGCCGCCGGTATAGGCCATGACGTTGGCAACAGCCGGGTCGTCTTTGACAATGGTGACTAGCGATTTGAGCTTTTCGCTCATTGCAGCAAACGAAATACTCTGATCCGCCTGCACACCTCCAACTAAGATGCCGATATCTTGTTGTGGGAAAAAGCCTTTAGGAACGATCACATACAGCCATACGTTAGCCGATACCGTAATGAAAAAAAGTAACAGCATGGTTTTGGTGTGATTGAGTGCCCAGTTCAAAGACTTGCCGTAACCAGCCTGCAGCCTGTTCATACCATTTTCTAGCCACACCGCCATCGGTGCAAACCAGGCGGATATTTTTTGCCATCCCCGTTTGTTTTTTTGCTGCTTTTCTTCTTCGCTTAATTTTTTCGGTTTGCGTAATAGATAAGCGCACATGACCGGTGTCGTCGTTAGCGATACCACCATAGAGATTAATACTGCCGCCGATAAGGTCACTGCAAATTCTCGGAAATAGCGACCGATAATTCCGCCCATTGCCAGAATTGGAATAAATACAGCGACTAGTGATATCGTCATCGACACTACCGTGAAGCCAACTTCACCTGCTCCGCGCATTGCGGCACGGATTGGTGAATGTCCTTCTTCGATATGACGCATACAGTTTTCCAACACCACCACTGCATCGTCCACTACAAAACCTGTGGCAATCGTCAATGCCATCAAGGATAAATTATCCAGGCTGTAATTCATCAAATACATCACCGCAAACGTACCGATGAGTGACACGGGTACGACTACCGCAGGGATTAATACAGCACTTGGGTTACGTAAAAATAAAAATACCACCAGCACCACCAGACCAACAGAAATCGCCAACGAACGTTCGACCTCATGCAAGGATGCACGGATGGTCGTTGTACGTTCCAGCGGCATATCAATATCGACATTGGCTGGTGCAGTAGCGCGTAGCATAGGCAAGATGGCTTTGATCGCCTCTACCGTATCGATAATATTGGCGCCCGGCTGACGGAAGACTTGTAGCTGTACCGAGGGCTTTTCATTAGTGACACCTAAGTTGTACAAGTCTTGCTGCATGTCTTTGACTTCAGCTACATCGCCCAGATAAATGGCGGCACCGTTTTGCCAGCGGACGATGATTCTCTTGTAGTCATCCGCTTTTTTTAATTGGTCGTTGGTCGCTACAAACCAGCTATGCTCGCCATCATCCAGACTACCTTTTGGGGTCGCCACATTTGCTGCAGAAATAGCAGTGCGCACGGCTTCCAGTGACAGACCCATGCGGCCAAGTTCTGGCAAATTGACGCGTACCCGCACAGCAGGTGAAGCACCGCCGCCAATATCGACATTGCCAACGCCTTTTACCTGGGCGATACGCTGTGCCAGCAAGGTCGATGCTACGTCATACAATTCACCACGACCAAGCTGATCAGAGGTCAGCGATAAAGTCAGAATGGGCTGATCAGCCGGATTCACTTTGCGATAAGTCGGGTTGCGCGGCAAACTACTCGGCAAGGTACCGACCGATGCATTGATTGCGGCCTGCACGTCTCTTGCAGCACCATCAATGTCGCGTGACAAATCAAATTGCAAGGTAACGCGGGTAGAACCCAGTGAGCTTGACGAAGTCATCTCGGTGACCCCGGCAATCGAGCCTAGAGCACGCTCCAACGGCGTAGCGACGGTCGCCGCCATGGTCTCCGGACTAGCGCCCGGTAGACCGGCTGAGACTGTAATGGTAGGGAAATCGACTTGCGGTAAAGGCGCTACCGGCAACTGTAGCATGGCAACGCCGCCTGCCAATACCAAGGCCAGCGTCAGCAAGGTAATCGCAATCGGACGACCAATTAAAATACGTTGGTAGCTCATGGTGTCGTCGGCGTATCAGTTGCAGGCTGGGATGGTGAAGCTGATGATGCTGGCGATACTAAAGATGCAGATTTTTGCTTTGGCGGTTTACGCTTTTGTACTAAGCGATCAAAGGCAAGATAAATAACTGGCGTGGTGTACAAGGTCAGGAACTGACTGACAATCAAACCACCGACCATGGTCAGCCCCAGTGGATGACGCAATTCTGATCCCATACCTCTACCTAGCATCAATGGTAAAGCACCTAGTAAGGCAGCTAAAGTGGTCATCAAAATCGGGCGGAAGCGCAGCAGGCATGCCTGATGTATCGCGTCCAAAGGTGACATACCTTGATTACGTTGCGCGTCGAGTGCGAAGTCAATCATCATGATCGCGTTCTTTTTCACGATACCGATCAACAGCACGATGCCGATGATGGCAATCACACCCAATTGATTGCCGCTCACCAGCAGTGCGAGCAAAGCACCGATCCCTGCGGACGGTAAGGTCGATAGAATCGTCACAGGGTGAATAAAACTTTCATACAGCACACCCAGCACGATATACATCGTGACGACTGCCGCCAGGATGAGCCAAAGTTGATTAGACAATGCTGCCTGAAACGCCAGCGTCGCACCTTGGAAATTAGTTCTGATAGACAAAGGTAGACCTACATCGATCTTCGCTTGATCAATCGCATCGACCGCCTCACCTAAAGATGCATCGGGCGCCAGATTAAAAGAGATGGTTGCAGCCGGGAACTGATCCAGATGATTTAAGACCAGTGGAGTGGGGCGTTCACTCACTCGTGCAATCGATGTTAGTGGCACTTGCACACCGTTATTGCCGGTAAGAGATAGCATTGATAGTGCATCAGGGCCTGCTTGAAATTGGCTAGGTACACCCAGCACTACACGGTATTGATTTGACTGAGTGAAGATAGTCGATATTAGTCGCTGACCGTAGGCATTGTACAAAGCGTTGTCGATAGCAGAGACAGAGATACCTAGGCGGGATGCCGCATCACGGTCGATTTCAATATACGCTTGTAAGCCGTTATTTTGAAAATCTGTTGCCACATCTTGTAACTCCGGCAGCGTATTAAGTTTATCCAGTAGCTTTGGTATCCATGTCGCCAGATCGGCAGAGCGGGTGCTGTCAACGGTAAATTGATATTGAGTACGGGTAGTCCGGTCTTCAATACTTAAGTCCTGTACTGGTTGCAAATACAAGCGGATGCCCGGTACTTTTTTTGCCAGTTCTTGCAAACGTTGGATCACCGCAGGTGCGCGATCCCGGCTTTCTAAGGGCTTGAGATTGATCAGCATGCGACCACTATTGACCGTGGTATTCGTGCCATCAACACCAATCAATGAGGACAGACTTTCTACTGCAGGGTCTTCTAGTAATGCTGCCGCCATTGCTTGCTGACGATCTGCCATCGCGCTGAAAGAGATGGACTGTGAGGCTTCGGTTGTAGCCTGTATAACGCCTGTATCTTGGGATGGAAAAAATCCTTTTGGTACTAACATATAGAGCAGAACCGTGACGATCAGTGTGGCAGCTGCGACTAAGAGGGCTAATTTTTGCCGGTCTAATACCCAGCATAAAGTGCGGTCATATCCTGCAATAACCGAGTTGATCGCATTACCAATTCCGCGCGAAATACGTCCCTCTTTTTCTTCATCATGTGCGTGCAGCCAGCGCGATGACATCATTGGTGTTAACGTCAATGATACGACTGCGGAAATCAATATCGCGACTGCTAAGGTGATAGCAAATTCGCGGAATAAACGGCCTACGACGTCGCCCATAAACAGCAAAGGGATCAGCACTGCAATCAGTGAAATCGTCAAAGAGATAATTGTAAAACCGATTTGCTTCGATCCTTTGAGTGCCGCTTGCATCGGCGTTTCACCTTCTTCAATATAGCGTGCGATATTTTCTACCATCACAATTGCATCATCGACCACAAAACCGGTTGCAATGGTCAGTGCCATCAGGGTCAGGTTATTGACGGAAAATCCCGCCAGATGCATCACACCAAAAGTACCGATCAATGACAGTGGCACAGCGACAGCGGGAATGAGGGTGGCGCGCGCGCTGCGCAAGAAAATCGCAATCACCGCAATCACCAGTAAGATCGCAAAAATTAATTCCAGTTGCACATCATTGACCGAAGCACGAATCGTGGTGGTGCGGTCGGTCAGGGTGACCAGTTCTACCGCGCTAGGCAAACTAGCGCGCAAGGATGGCAGTAGCGCCTGAATCCGGTTAACTGTCTGAATGACGTTGGCACCTGGCTGACGCTGCACGTTGATGATGATGCCCGGGGATTTATTTGCCCATGCTGCCAGACGGATATTTTCAGCGCCGTCCACCACAGAAGCAACATCAGAGATACGAATCGGCGCGCCATTTTTGTATGCAATCACGACGTTGCGATATTCTTCCGCCGATTTCAACTGGTCATTGGCATCTAGTGTGGATGCGCGTTCAGCACCGTTAAAACTCCCTTTAGCCTGAAACACATTTTGTACCGAAATGGCGGTACGGATATCGTCCAAAGTCAGACCACGTGCAGTGACTTCGCGCGGATTAACTTGCAGCCGAACGGCAGGTTTTTGTCCACCGCTTAAGGTCACGAGACCAACACCCGGTAGTTGCGAAATTTTTTGCGCCATGCGGGTATCGGCCAAATCCTGCAACTGCGTTAAAGGCAAGGTACTGGACGTCACTGCTAACGTCAGAATCGGTGCATCTGCCGGGTTGACCTTGTTGTACACCGGCGGTTGCGGTAAGTCTTTTGGCAACAGGCTGGCGGCTGCATTGATTGCTGCCTGGACTTCTTGTTCCGTCGTATCCAGACTCAGCGACAAATCAAATCGCAGCGTAATACTGGAGCCGCCGCCAGAGCTGGCTGACCACATTTGCGTCAAACCCGGCATCTGCCCAAACTGGCGCTCAAGCGGCGCAGTGATGGTGGAGGCGATCACATCCGGGCTAGCACCGGGGTACAAAGTACTGACTTGAATGGTCGGATAATCGACTTGCGGTAATGCTGCTAAAGGTAATTGGCGGTAGGCCAGCAAGCCGGACAACAATACCGCCACCATGCACAGCACCGTGGCGACTGGCCTCTCAATAAAGATGCGTGAAATATTCATTGTGGACGACCGCCAGCTTTCTGTTCACCTTTCTGCTCATTTTTGTGTCCATCTTTTGGTGCTGTATCAGTGTTCGCAGTTCCTGACGTACTTGCTGCAGAACTTGCTACAGAACTTGCAGCCGATGCTCCAGCAGAGCCAGCGCCATCAGGACGTTTTCCACCGCGATGTTTTCCTCCTGGTGCTGCTGCCGTTGGTACGACACGTTGCGCCACTACTTGTACTTTCATCCCGTCAGTTAAGCGGTCTGTGCCGTCAACGACCACTGATTCGCCTAGCTCGACACCTTTAATCACGGCGACAGATTTTGCATCCGCAGCACCGGTTTCGATCTGGCGCAGAGTGACGGAGTTATCTGGTTTGGCGACATACACATAAGGGCCGTTAGTACCTTGCTGCACAGCCGTCAATGGGATCAGTGTGACGTTATCGAGTTTCTTCGTGACTAAGCGGATATTCACAAATTGATTCGGGAATAAGCTGTCATCGTCATTGGTAAATTCTGCTTTTAGTTTGATGGTGCCAGTCGTTGTATCAATTTGGTTATCCACACTTTTAAGCTTGCCGGTACCCAGCATTCTGCGGTTGTCTGCACTCCAGGCTTCTGCGATTAAGGGCTCTGTCCCTTTCATACCTCTGATCACGGATGGCAAACTTTGTTGGGGGACTGAAAATACAACGCTAATCGGATTGACTTCATTAATCACCACCAGACCGTTTGCATCCGAAGTCTGCACCAGATTGCCGACATCGACTTGGCGCAGGCCGACTTTGCCAGCAATAGGCGCAGTGACTTTGGTATATCCCAGTTGTAATTGGGCTTGCGCAATCGCCGCTGCGTCGGATGCCACAGTCGCCTGATTTTGTGCTACCAGCGCTGCTTGAGTATCAACTTGTTGTGATGCGATCGAGTCTTGTGACAGTAAAGTTTTATAACGAACCAAATCCAGTTTGGCGACATTTAACTGCGCCAGATCTTTGTCGTATTGGGCTTTGGCGCTATCGCGCTGTAGCTGAAAGGTACGCGGATCAATCTGCGCTAATACCTGTCCTGCTCTCACACTTTGACCTTCTTGAAAAAATATTTGCTCTAAACGACCAGACACTTGCACACGAACTATCGCGGTATTCCGCGCCGTTACTGTACCTAGAGCATTGACCGAAATATCCATACTGCCACTCACTGCCGGACTGGCAACGACAGTGGTGATGCCTCGCTGCCGTCCTCCTGGGCCACCAGGCCCTCCAGGTCCACCCGGTCCGCGCCCAGTTTGGGGGGCACCTTCAGCAGCCGCGCCTGTGGTGCCCGTCGCCGCAGGATTGCGCCAATGATTCCAGCCAAACCAAGCCGCCGCAATCAGGGCAATGACGACTACCAGCCATAAAAACCATTTACCGTTACTGGCCGAGCCGGGGTTTTTTCCCTTGCTGAGATCGTTATTCATATTGCTCATTGAAGTCCTTTTAGGGCGGAGGATTTTTTAAGAATTTTTGAAAGTAATTTTTACACGCAATTTCGCACGTAATGTTTAACGCAAATACCAATGTCAACAAACCAAAGTATGCCCGTTGCAAGTTTGGGGCAGAGTATTGCATCAACCTCAGGTAAAAGAATTTCCCAGAAGTACCAACTTGTAACAAATTATATTGGCGTGATGACACCTGTCTTCTAAATGTAACCCGCCGATGAAGTTCAGAGACTGACATGGTCCTTATTATCGTGTGAAGAAGGTATGGCTGGTCATGTCGCTAGCTGATATTTTATATACCCTACCCCTGTATTTTTAATGTGTCCATAGGATCATTGGGCAATGACCAGTATTTTTATTAAAAATCGGGGAGTATATCTAGTTGAGATTTTTTGACCTACGAAGCTTACTCATAGCTATGCTTGATTTTGCTCGTTGTGTTTTGGAAGCGCTTACTTTCGTGCGATCGCGTCGTGACCAGTTTTGTCAAATTGCGTTATCGCACGAGAGTGCGCCTCAGACTCGTGTGTAAGCCAAGACTTAAGCTGATATCGCCGTATATCTATGCGCTGCATCAAGCTTGAATATGCTGACGACGGATGCCAGGTTGGCTGCCTGTTCTTGCATGGATTGCGCTGCGGCGGCGGCTTGCTCTACCAGTGCGGCATTTTGCTGCGTGACTTCGTCCATTTGCGTAATCGCCAGATTGACTTCCTCGATGCCGGTACTTTGTTCATTGCTGGCAGCAGAAATTTCTGCAACGACGTCGGTGACGCGGCGCACGCTGGCGACGACTTCTGCCATCGTCGTGCCAGCTTTTTGAACTAAGGTGGTACCGGAATCGACTTTTTGTACAGAATCGTCAATCAGTGATTTGATTTCTTTGGCTGCCGCCGCGCTGCGCTGCGCCAGATTGCGCACCTCAGAGGCGACTACCGCAAAGCCACGACCTTGCTCACCCGCGCGGGCGGCTTCGACTGCGGCGTTTAAAGCGAGAATATTGGTTTGAAACGCAATGCCGTCAATTACGCTGATGATATCGACAATCTTTTTAGATGATGCGCTGATCGATTCCATGGTAGCGATCACTTCGCCGACAACTTTGCCTCCATCGGTAGCAATTCCGGATGCTGATTGGGCAAGTTGATTGGCTTGACGGGCATTGTCGGCATTTTGCTTGACGGTAGAAGTTAGCTCTTCCATTGCAGAGGCAGTTTCTTCAAGCGAGCTGGCTTGCTCTTCTGTACGGCTGGATAAATCTAAATTGCCGCTGGCGATTTCGGATGACGCTGTGGCAATCGTATCTGTACCCAAGCGTACCTGCCCGACGACATGCAGCAGGCTGTCGTTCATGGCACGAAGTGATTCCATCAGTTGGCCGGTTTCGTCGGTACTTGAGGAGACGATAGTGCCAGTGAGATCACCCTCGGCTACCCGTTTCGCAATGCTGACAGCTTCGTTTAACGGCACAGAGACAGTGCGCGCAATAAACATCGCTAACATAATCCCAATGATGATCAGCGAGATCAGTATGCCGATGATCAGCGTACGCGATAGGACATAAGCTTCGTCTGCTGATTTATTTGAGGCGTTACTACCGTCCGTATTAATTTTGATCAGCGCGTCGATTTTTTCTGTTGCGTCACGAAATAACTTACTAGAGTCGGTACGAAAAATCACCCGAGCCTCATCTTTTTTTCCCTCACGGGACAGAGCAAGCATTTTCTTATTTGTGCTTAGATAGTCTTCTATAGTTTTTTCGAGTTCTGGATAGATGCGTTTTTCTTCTGTCTCTGAAACTAAGGCTGCATAAACTGCCTGCTGTTTTCGAAATATCTCCAGCCGGGTCGCCAATGATTTTTCGGTCGCGGTCATTTCAGATTCCTCAGCAGACATAATGTGGGTGGATTCAGAAATACGAAAACGTGCAAGCGATGTTTGCATTTGTCCGCCAGCCGTGATGCTAGGTAACCAATTGGTAGCAATGTCAGTTGATGCGTTGTTGACCTTAACAAGTTGCGCTATCGAGAAAATACCTAAAAAGCAGGCCATTACAATGACGATGGCAAAACCTAATATCAATTTTTTACCAATTTTTAAGTCATAGAACCAGTTCATAGCGCATCCTCTTGTGGGTGAATTTTTCAGGCTTAGCAGTGCAATTACATTTTAAAAAGTAAGAGACTAATCAAGACCTCAATTACATTGCTCAGTTAAGGTAATGAGGTGATAGCTTCTTACGGTGCATCTAGTTTTATAGTGCAATTGAGAAACGCCTAAGGTACAAAAGTGTACCACCACCATTTGAATTTGATGTTGTAGTAATGCTATAAAAATCATCCTTAGAATTGTCGCAAAAGCGTTTTGAGAGAGTAGGATGAAAAGCGTTTTTTCTAATGCCTAAGTCGTTAACGATAACTTATTTTTAATATACTCCCCATTATTTTTATTAAAATTGCCTTATTGTCCAGTTATTCTATGGGTAATTAAAATATACTAGATACGAGTATTTATTCATCAGTAGTGGATCATGAGTATTGCTTTAATACTAAAACCACGAGTTCATTAAGATAACGGAGTGGTCGCCTTGGTCTTGATTTCTTCGCCTCCTGACGATAATCCGCCGTTGCTCGGTTTGGCATGCCTGATGCGGATGGCGCACAACGGTATTGATCTTTCGCCCTATGTCCGTCGCGCTGCCAGCAGCCCGGATGACGCTACTATGCTGATGAGCCTGGCGGTATTCTTTCAACTTTCTGGTAACACGCCATTGGCGCTGGAATTACAAGCCAAGGCACTGGGCTTGAGTCAGCATTATCGAATGGCGGCACCCAGCGGTCATGTTGCTTTAAGAATGTTGGTGCTGTTGCGCGCGGGCGAAATGATGGACAACACGCCTGTCGATTTCTTACTGGAGGGATCAGATATCGCTGTGGATTTGATTTATCTGGGAGACAACCTAGCGTTTCCTGAGTCAGTCCCTGAGCACGACATCTTGTTTGTGGCCGTCAGTCAATCGGATCAGAATAATCCGCTTTTACATCAGATCAGCGCTAAGTTAAAAAATTGGCCTCGCCCGGTGTTAAATCATCCCGTACGTATTGCCGTACTATCCCGCAATGGCGTCAGTGATCTGCTGGGTGCTACCTTGTCAGCAGCATCGTTGAGGATTCCAGTGTCGCTACGCTTGTCACGGCAGGAATTGCAACAATTTGCGCTTGACTACGCCGATACCAATTCTGCATTAACAATCAAGCTTAAATTCCCACTGATTATCCGTCCGCTAGATTCCCACGGCGGCAAGGGACTGGCAAAGCTGGATAACGTCAGCGCGATGAGCGCTTATTTGCAAGCACATACTAGTGAGTCATTCGATGAGCTATTCTATCTGGCAGCTTATGTTGATTATCGTAGCCAGGATGGATTGTTTCGTAAATATCGGGTCGCCTTGATTGATGGCCATCCTTATATTTGTCATATGGCTTTGTCAGACAATTGGGTCATCCATTATATGAATGCAGGTATGGAGGAGAGTGCTGCCAAGCGCGCTGAAGAATCTCAGTTCATGGATGGCTTTGATGAGAGCTTTGCGCAGCGTCACCGTGTAGCATTTTCTGCGATAAATGAGCGTTTGCAGCTCGACTATGCCGTAATTGATTGCGCAGAAACCCAAGACGGTCGGTTGTTGATTTTTGAGATAGACAATACCGGCTTTGTGCATGCTTTTGATGCAGCTGGCGTCTTCTCTTACAAATTAGAGCACATGAATAAACTCTTTGTCGCCTTTCAAACCATGTTGTTGAAGAGATCGAAAATAGATCTACTGCATCCTAAGGCTACGCTATAACTACCAATTGATCATTGCTACTCATCTCCGCAAGACCAAACTACAAGCCTAAAAATAGACTAAGAAAATAAGCTCTGAGACCTTTGCATGACAGCCTTAATCAGAGCCGTTTCAGCAAAGGTTGAATTTTTAAAAAATAAAATGATGCTTTTTTAGTGATTTTGTCTTC
>NZ_JBEONQ010000071.1:0-14901 GCF_040544445.1 Undibacterium sp. GrIS 1.8
CCGATTTAAGCACAGCAAAAATCGTTCTGAACAAGCCGATAAAGTGGAAAAATTTGGACGCTGACAGGTGGTAAATATTGAACGCTGTTTGACAGCTCTAACGTAGTAACTATTTTTTGCATCAGGTTGGTAGCCTAAATCTATACCCACGCCGTGGCGCTTACGATTGTATTGATACCAGCGCTGATCCCATCCTGCATAAGCAAGAGGTGAATGAGTATTGTCATCAAGAAAAGCGGGTTCTACGTCATCGATTCCGCGTTTATCTTCATAATAGGCAGCAGTAACTACGATAGAAAATGGATTGTCTGAAAAAGCAGTGATCGCTGATTTAGTGGCACCACTTCCACCAAACCGGCCACCTGCGGAGAATGACAAATCAGTAATCCCTGTTCCTCTTAATTGTTCTCTTCCGGTACCTAGTCGGCCTTCAAAAAAAGGCTTTCCATTTAATGGAGCGGTCTTTGGAGTGATCTCAATCGTCCCTCCCAGAGCCTCGGCGTCTTGTTCGGGGAGATTAGTTTTTGTGACAGTAATCGCACCCACAAGACCGGTGGGGATCGCATCCAATGCAACAGCGCGTCCTCCGCTAAATGGTGTTGCGTTGTTGGATGGTGGTAATCGTAGGCCTCCAAAGGTTGTGCTATTGAGATCAGCATCTAAACCTCGGATGTTAATAAATCGACCTTCGCCAGTATCTGTTTCTAAGGAAATACCTGGGATTCGTCTCACTGACTCTGCGATATTTACATCGGGCAATTTTCTCATGTCTACTGCGGTCATCAAATTGATTAAATTTGGTGCTTCCTCTTGGGCTTTGCGTGCAATACCATTTGAAGTACGTTGAGCCTCGATGACAACTGTCTCGATTGCAGAATTTTGAGGTGCATCCTCTGCAGCAAATGCAGAAGAAATACATATCTGTGATATGAGCACGGATAGTAAAGTTTTATGTTTATTTAGTGTTCGCATAATAGATAGTGGTTAGATGCCAGGGCAAATTTTTCAAGCCGGAAATCAATACTTCGCACTCGCAAAAGTTTTAAAAAAATTTCAGAAAATGTTGATTTCAAAACCGGAGATCAAACAATCTCATGATTCGTTTTGATTGATAGAAGTCTTCGCATTCGTCGGGTTGTGAACGCGAAGAAAAGCACTTAAATTGCTTTAAATTTTTGCTTCTATGAGGCGGGAGAGTAGAGGGGGTTTATTACAAGGAGACGACATTTAATTTTTCTTAAAATATCGTTGTATTTTGAAAAAATTAAGGATGCTTTAAGTTTTTAATCGCTATGGTGGTAAGTTTTTAATTTGAAAATACGAGCACAAACTAACGGCACATCCGTCTAATTAAATATTCTGAATCTCATGTAGTTAAGATAAATTGAAGTCAGACAAATTTTTTATTACTCTGAATAGACTGGGGTTTTTCATTCAGATTTACGGTGATTGCCGAAGATCGCGGTGTAAGAATTTTTTGTAATCGGTCATTTCGCAGGAAACTGCAATATTTTGGGATGAGTAATGATGACCTTAGCGAATACTCCCTTCCGGCTGTATTAATCGATGTGCTGCTAGCCGAGTATAAAAAGACTGAAGATTCGATTGGTGAGGACGGCCTGTTAAAGCAGCTCACGAAAGCCTTGGTGGAGCGGGCGCTTCAAGCAGAAATGAGCCACCACATTGGCCATGGCAAGAACCAGTTAGTTGTTGCTACCAACAGGAAATTGCGTCGCTCAACGCAGATGCAGCGCACCGCCGGATTCACACCCAAATAATATCTACCGGAAATCGCATTCCTTTGGTAATCAGTATATCGGGTCAATCAATTTTCAAATGTATCCGACTACCTGAGTGCTATATTCATCAAGGTTAATGCGACGATACTCGTTAAAGAGACATAGCCTCCCGCTTCGCCATCAATGTGCGCCATCGCAGCAAATGCGGATGTTGCTCATCAGGCTTGATCTTGACGACGCGGGCGAAATCGACTGCAACTACCGCAGTGATGTCGACGATACTGAATCGATCTGTCGCAATATGTTCCCGATTTGCCAGATGATCATTCAAGGTAACGAAGAATTGCTGTATCCGCGCCAGACCTCTTTGAGCGAGTTCTGGAATCTGCTGGTAGTCCACTGGTCCTGGTAAAGCGCGTTGCTTCATCGAGGGAGAGCTATTCCGCATTGCCTCTGCAATTGCCAACAATCCTTCAAATTCAACCCGCCAGTTCCAACTCGCAATCTCGGCTTTCTCTTCCGGGGTTATTCCGAGCAACGGTGGCTCTGGATACTTTGCCTCAAGAAAAGCTGTGATCGCTGCATTGTCAGTCAATACTATTCCGCTCTCCGTTTTTAACGCAGGAACCGTAGAGAGTGGATTAATCTGTCGGTATGCCTCACTGAGTTGCTCTCCGCTCCTTAAATCAACCTGAACCGTTTCGTAGACTACCTTCTTCTCTGAAAGGAGGATTCGCGCGCGACGTGGGCTGGGGGCAGTACTGCAATCATAAAAAGTCATCATGGGTTGATGTTCCATTCAGAGGTTTGTCACTGATCAGACAGGTTTAACTAATTTGTCTTGCGTTTTTGTATCGAAATCACTCGCATCGTGTCGCTCATGCAGTTGACTTGCCGGATCACCAAAGACACGATTGACCATACGTCCGCGTCTTACAGCGGGCCGTTGTGCAATTTGATTAGTCCATCGCAGCACATGGGTATATTCCTGGACCTGCAAGAATTCTCCTGACTCGTACAACTGTCCTTTGGCCAATGCACCGTACCATGGCCAAATCGCCATGTCGGCAATAGTATATTCATCGCCGGCAACAAATTGACTTTCGGCGAGCCGGCGGTCAAGAACGTCCATCTGTCTTTTAACCTCCATGGCATAGCGGTTAATTGCATATTCGATCTTCTCAGGCGCATAAGCATAGAAATGCCCAAAGCCACCGCCAAGAAATGGAGCACTCCCCACCTGCCAGAACAACCAGGAAAGACACTCCGCCCGATCGGCGGCGCCTTCAGGAAAGAAGGCGCCAAATTTCTCGGCCAGATAAATCATGATTGCACCGGACTCGAAAATGCGGATCGGATTTCCATTACTTTGATCCACCAGAACAGGAATTTTTGAGTTCGGATTGATGTCGGTGAACCCACTACTGAATTGCTCGCCCTCACTGATATTGATCAACCAGGCGTCATACTCTGCACCGATAAATCCTGCGGCTAACAGCTCTTCAAGCAGCACTGTAACCTTGACACCATTGGGTGTTCCTAGCGAATAAAGTTGCAGCGGATGACGTCCTACCGGTAGCTCGCGGGCGTGGGTAGGGCCTGCGGTCGGGCGGTTAATATTCGCAAATCGTCCTGTTTGCTGGGTATTAGGAGTCCATATTTTGGGAGGTGTGTAATTCGACGAGTTATTCATTGGACACATAACCTTAAATTGATAATTTCAAATTTGCCAAGGTCAACTATACCTCACATGGGCAAGACAATCGCATCAGCATTTTGGCATCTCACTGAGTCGATTTGATTCCAAGTCAAGTGCACTATTTCTCCGCAATGCATACGGGTTCGAAAGTTGGTGATATCTTGTGAAGGGCGTTATCCGAATATTTCTGCTGAGCCAGCGACAGGCAAGTGGCCAGTTTTGACTAAGATAGTACATCCCTCCTCACTGAGAGGACTGTGCATGCTCAAATGCGGACTGCGTATCCATGTACCAGCCGGATACTTTCCAAACTCGTCCTCAAAGGTACCGGCTAATACATAGATTTCTTCACCACCATAATGTCGATGTTGACTAAAACGCGTCCCTGGAGCCCATCGTACTAAGGCCGTATGTTGAGTATTGAACTCTGACAGAGGCATCACTGACAAACCCGGCACAAGTCCTGGCAACCATGCCGCACTCGCCGTATCGACTATGGTACGTTGGCTGTCGTCCGGATCAAGATGGCGCAGTTTTACGAACAATGTGCATCCAGTCGTAGAGCTTGGCGCATGCGAAGATCCAGGGGGATTTTTAATGTAAGTCCCCGGACCGTAGCTTCCTGATTCATCGCAAAGTACCCCATCCAGAACAAGGATTTCCTCACCCAAATCATGTTGATGGGTCTTAAAAACAGAACCTGGCTGATAACGCACAATTGATGTAGCTCTTGCGATCTCCTCTCCGTCACGTTCTAGTAATTGGCGTTGAATGCCGGTGATTGGCGAATCGAGCCAATGTAACGTTGAAGGATCGATCACAACCCGTTTAGATAAGTCTGAATTGAGTCTCATAACTTTTATATGCTTATTAGTTGGAGGGTAAGGTGAAGAACTGCAAATGGTTTCTCAATCGATACTTTATTCGATCCATTGGCTTCAATTTGACAGATGGCAGTCGTATCGGTTTTTGCCATAGGTCTTGTGCCACCGCGAATACAATAGTCCATACAGTCAGCTAGGCGAGTGATGCTTGAGTCTTCATTATAGGATCAAGCTCCTGCCGGGCTATAAAGCTGGAGACATATAATCCATCGATTCGTGTCATTGAATATCGCTCGTTTATGTAACGTGGCGAATAGTTCGGTATCGCATCACTGCGTTATTTTATAAAAATCTACTCTGTACAAAAGGCGCTATGGATATTTAAACCTTTTTGGGCGTAGATCTAAAAAAGTACACGGCGCATATTCACCGCGTACATTCGAAACAACTTGAAATAATCATCATCCGATTGAGTTATTGCGCAATCAAAGCCTGAGCGCGAACTTCACCACCGGGATTAGCCGCAGTATGTAAATTGACGTACCACTTGCCCGCTAACAAATCGGCTGCTTGTGCTGGAGTCAATGTTGCAGAGCCTTTGATTGGACTATCAGTGCTACCGGTGAAACCAAGTGCCACACCAGCATTTTGTCCGGCAATTGCAGGTCCATGAAAATGTCCTGCTTTCACTGGGCCAGTCAGCCCAGAATAGGACACAGTCCAGTTGAGAACATTTGTTTGCTTGTTAAACGTCGCCGCCAGCAAACCCGTTCCGGTACTTGAATTTGATGGCGTCTCGGCAGATGCTGTTAATTTTCCGTTGATCGCAACCTCGTTCGACATCATTGGATTTGAGCTGCAACCAGTCATAGCGGTGGCACATGTGAACAAACTTGCGATAATCACTTTACGAACTTGTATCATTATTGTCTCCAGATTGATAGGAAATATGTTTCAACAGCCATTAAGATATCGCTGACTGAAACATCAATGTACTCCGATATCTGCATTTAGGGCGGATACATCAGCGGGACAGTACGACCAAATTGTATTTGGCTAATAACTATTTTTTGTATGATTCCCTATTTTTGTAGCGACAATAACGACTCGCTTTACCTATGATATTGTCGAGCATTCACCAATAAATTGACGACTCAAAAGCAAATAACAGTTCAACTAGTCAGTCACTCAAAAGTCTCAAACTAAACTAACTTTTATCGGAATAAATTCATGGGCGATTTTCGAAGCGATACCGTAACGCAACCCACACTCGCGATGAAGCAAGCGATGTCCGACGCGCCTTTAGGTGACGACGTATATGGAGATGATCCTACCGTCAACCGACTACAAGACATGGCGGCAGAGATGCTCGGGTTTGAAGCATCTCTATTTGCACCAAGTGGCACTCAAACTAATCTGATCGCCTTGATGGGACATTGCCAGCGCGGAGAAGAAGCGATAGTTGGTCAACAATGGCACACTTATCGTTGGGAGGCTGGCGGCATGGCAGTGCTCGGATCAATTCAGCCTCAACCTTTAGAAAATCAGCCAGATGGCACGATAGCGCTTGACGATATTGCATCTGCGATTAAGCCCGATGATCCTCATTTTGCAAGGACACGGCTTATCGTTCTTGAAAACACGACCGGTGGCAAGGTGCTGCCACTCGCTTATATGCGTGATGTCCAGATGCTGGCAAAAAAATATGGTTTGCGCTCCCATATTGATGGCGCGCGCTTGATGAACGCCGCAGTATCGATCGCGACAGAGAATAGTAGTGATCCAATTAAGGAGGCGAAGAACATCTGTAACTCCTACGATTCTGTCTCGCTTTGTTTGTCGAAAGGCTTAGGTGCACCAATAGGATCTTTATTACTCGGTTCTTCCTCTTTCGTTGCGCAGGCGAAACGCACACGAAAAATGCTCGGTGGTGGTATGCGTCAAGCTGGAATATTGGCGGCAGCCGGTATATATGCACTAGAAAACAATGTTCAAAGGCTGACTGATGACCATGCAAATGCGTCGATGTTGTCGAACGGACTAAAAGAGATTATCCGCACTCATGCCAGACTGAATGAAAGCTCGACTGTCGTCCATCCTGCACATACGAATATATTGTTTATGGATGTTGCCAGCGATGTCGCAAGCGTCTTTTTGCCGTATTTGGCAGAGAACAATATTCGTGTGACAAGCGGGATTCAAAAAAGCAAAGATGGTCCGGTCAGACGCATCCGTTGGGTGACCCATCTCAACGTAAATCAATCCGATGTTGAACGGGCTCTTACGGTAGTGGCTCGTTTTTAAAGATAACTGTGGTAATTTCAACTGGTCGACGCAACTAAGAGGAGCCTGTAAGAAATTCTGTGTAAATGCCACGGAACAACTTAGTAGTCGTATTGTTGAATACGGTCACCAAACTCAATCATAAATCGATTCAGCGCCATACGCCAATTCTGAATGGGCATCGTCCATTTTTTTGATGCCTGTGCAATCGCAAGGTAGACGACTTTGAGTGCCGATGGTCAAAGTGTTCAGTATTAATCTCTCACGGCGCTTGCAACGATTTGGAGAGCCGGCTTTTAGGATTAGTCTGTTCTTAAAACAATCTCACCATTATCAATTTAACTTAACTTAAGTTGTGTTTTTGGAAATTCTAAGTCGTTTCCAGGGCATTAATTTTGAATCAACGATTTGATTCAAACACACATAAAGAATAAGAGGAGCCCAGTGCATATAACAGTCACTATCAAACTCCAAGGTAAACAGATAAACTGTATGCATATACAGTTAAAAATCTCTACCTCCCGCAATGAAGCAAGTCTTACCAAACCCGCTGTACTACCTTTGTAATTTCCAACTAGTACTGGATTGGGTCAGTGAACGATACGATGATGTGTTAATTCCTGAAGAGCGTACGTTCATTGCAGATTTCGGTAACTTGCCACAAGTCTCACAAGCCTTATTTGTCCGCATGGTCATGCGTAAAGGCGACTATTTCCGTCAAAGCAAACTGAGTTATCCTGAGATAGGTGACACACATCAAGCGATGTTGCCTTTGATTAAAGTAGGATGGATTAACCCTGATCCGATATTGACGCTAGACCAGCTTTTTGAGCTTCTACAAAAGCCAGAAATTGTTGCCGTATTCTCACTCACCAGACCAATTAAACAGCTCCGCAAGGCAGAACAACTTGACTATCTTCGTGACGATCTTCCCGGCGTTAGCACCCAAGCAAAGGTATTCTCGGCCTGGCATCCTTCCTCAAAAGAATCAGTAGCACACATTCAGAACAAAGCCCTCTGTGACCGCTTGCGCCTGATCTTCTTTGGTAATTGGCAGCAAGACTGGTCAGAATTCGTCTTATCTGATCTCGGTATTTATCGCTATGAGGCAATCCCATTCTCAATGGCGTCGCGAGGATTTCAAACGCGTCGTGATATCGAGGATTACATTGCCTTACAAGCCTGTCGCGAATTGTTTCATGCGGAAGAACCCATTGCACTGGTACTCGGTGAGTTAGCAAAGACCACTAGCGAGAATGACTGGATCAATCGACGGCGCGATAAGCTCCTGTTCCAGCTGGGACAACAAGCAGAAAAGCAAAAAGACTGGGCTCAAGCATTAGCTGTTTATGAGATGAGTCGTTATCCAGGAACCAGGCTGCGTACCATCCGCGTATTAGAAAAGATGGGGCAAAGTGCCGCTGCATTACAGCTTCTCAACGAGGCCCTTAGCACGCCTGAGAGTGA
This sequence comes from Undibacterium sp. GrIS 1.8, assembly GCF_040544445.1. Lineage (NCBI taxonomy): Bacteria > Pseudomonadati > Pseudomonadota > Betaproteobacteria > Burkholderiales > Oxalobacteraceae > Undibacterium > Undibacterium sp. GrIS 1.8. Next base: position 8,013 of record NZ_JBEONQ010000071.1, read on the forward strand.
TGCCGAACTCCAGCAGCTACAGCGTAGTGCGCCACGCCTGAATCGTAAGCTAGGCCATCAGAAACCAGTGACACCAACGATGTCTAAAGCCGACATCATTACACTCCGACTACCGTATCCCGACACGTCGTTTTACGTCGAAGGCGTCGTTAAAGATCATCTGATGCAAGAAGAAGCACCGGTCTACTATGTTGAGAATACGCTGATCAATTCGCTATTTGGCTTGCTATGTTGGACAGCTATTTTTAAGCCTATCCCGGGTGCATTCTTCCATCCTTTCCACCGCGGGCCAGTCGATTTAACCAGTGCTGATTTCCATCAACGACGACAGGGCGACTTTGCTGCTTGCCTAGTCCAGCTTGATTCTGATGAGTACCTCACCACCATACGTCACACCTACCAAGCCAAACAAGGTATTCAATCGCCTTTTGTCTTTTGGAGTGCCTTAGATGAGGACTTGCTCAATCTTGCCTTAACCTGTATTCCTGCGCAGCATCTACGGCATTGGTTTCACCGACTCTTGTCCGACATTAAGGCGAACAGAAATGGCTTTCCTGATTTAATCCAGTTCTGGCCAAAAGATCAGCGTTACAACATGATTGAAGTCAAAGGTCCTGGTGACCGTCTGCAAGACAATCAGCAACGACTAATCGACTACTGCACCCTACATCAGATGCCAATCTCAGTGTGCTACCTCGAATGGCTTGAGGAAACTCAGTGAGTCTCAAACTCTACACTGTTGCAGTGCGTGCTCTGTGTGAATTTATTGCAAAACAAGGTAACCTCGATCTTCGTTTTACGCCATCTCCCTCGGCGCAAGAAGGGATAGAAGGTCATACGCAAGTCACGTCCCGCAGAGCGGCCAGCTACCAGCGTGAAGTCCGGCTCGAAGGCCGCTATTCAGAGCTACTGGTTAAAGGTCGAGCGGATGGCTATGATCCTGAACATCAACAGCTAGAAGAAATCAAGACCTATCGCGGCAACTTGACTACGATGCCGGAGAATCACCGGCAACTGCATTGGGCACAAGCTAAAGTTTATGCTCATTTGCTTTGCCAAAAGCTGGCTCTGTCCCAGCTCAACGTCGCGCTAATCTACTACAACGTCGATTCCCAACAAGAAACACCCCTAGTAGAAATCTATACGGCGCAAGTATTAGCATCTTTCTTCGATGGTCTATGTCATCAGTTTTTAACTTGGGCTAAGCAAGAGCTAGTGCATCGGGAACAACGTGATGGCGCCATAAAGGAGATGCGTTTCCCCCACCCATATTTTAGAGCGGGGCAGCGTGAGCTGGCAGAGGCCATTTACCGAGCCAGTAACCGTACCTGCTGCTTATTGGCACAAGCACCGACCGGTATCGGTAAAACGATAGGCAGCTTGTTTCCTATGCTCAAAGCCAGTGCCGAACACCAGCTCGATAAAATCTTCTTCCTTGCCGCAAAAACGTCAGGTCGCCAGTTAGCGTTGCATGCAATTCAAACGCTACAAGAAAACCTGCCACGCACGACTTTACGAACGCTGGAACTCGTCGCTAAAACCAATGCCTGTGAGTTCCCGCAAAATGCCTGTCATGGAGACTCCTGTCCTTTAGCAAAAGGGTTCTATGACCGTCTACCTTCTGCACGCACGGCGGCCTTACAAGTGCCGATCCTAAATCAAGAGAATTTACGTTCAGTCGCCTTAGCACATCAGGTCTGTCCCTATTACCTCAGTACAGAAATGGCGAAATGGTGTGATGTGATTGTCGGTGACTATAACTACTACTTTGACCTGAACGCCATGTTGTATGGACTAACCATCAGTCATGCCTGGAAGATTGGTTTACTAGTTGATGAGGCGCACAACATGGTTGCCAGAGCGCGTGCCATGTATACAGCAGAGCTGAGTCATCGACAACTTAAGGTGGTACGTAAGCAAGCACCGGCGATCTTAAAAAAGTCATTAGACCGGCTTCGTCGCCAATGGCTCGCATTAGAAAAAGCGCAGGAGTGCCAGCAGCAACAACAGCGCTACAACGATCAACAGCAAGCTTATGTCGTTCATGCCGAACTGCCTGATAAGTTCGGTAAAGCCTTAATCACTCTTTGCTCTGAAATAGGTGCTTACTTTGCAGACAATCCAATTACCATTAGTCCAGAACTACAGCAGTTTTATTTCGATGCTTTACTCTTTAATCGCTTAGGTGAGAGCTTTGGAGATCACTCACTATTTGACGCGACAGCGACGAACGGCGACTCGATACTTTGCATCAGAAACATCATTCCAGCCCCGTTTCTCAAACCTCGGTTTAAAGCAACACATACCAGTGCCTTATTCTCCGCCACCTTAAGTCCTTGGAATTACTACTGTGATTTACTGGGTATGCCAGAAAGCACTGCATGGGTCGATGTGGAATCCCCCTTTAGCGCTAACCAGTTAGCTGTGAATATCATTGAAACAATATCGACCCGCTATACAGACCGTGATCATTCTTTAATCCCGATGACGACCTTAATGGCGCAACAATATGAAGAAGCACCGGGCAATTATTTGGCCTTCTTCAGTAGCTTTGAGTACATGGATCAAGTTGCACGTTTGTTCCAAGAACGCTTTCCATCAATCACGATATGGACACAAACAAGGCGTATGGATGAATGCGCCAGAAAACATTTTTTAGAAAACTTCACGGAGTCCAGCCGAGGGATAGGATTTGCCGTCTTAGGTGGGGTCTTTGGTGAGGGAATCGATTTGCCCGGTGCGCGCTTGATTGGCGCTTTTATTGCGACACTGGGATTACCCCAAATGAATCCGGTCAATGAGCAGATTAAACAACGTATGCAGCAGTTATTCGGCTCAGGGTATAACTACACCTATCTTTACCCTGGCATACAAAAAGTAGTTCAGGCAGCAGGACGCGTCATCCGCACTACGACGGATCATGGGGTGATTTATTTGATTGATGATCGATTTGCGCAGCCTGAGATTCGGCGATTGATGCCGGAGTGGTGGGGGTTGTGTACCAGATGACACTACAAGAGCAATTGCACACAATAATTCCTGACGCCATCAAGTGGGCAAAAGCACAAGCTGAGCACGTGGCATTAATCGGTAATCCACTTCAATCAAATTTGCGAGACTTTGTTCAACGAGTTGGCGTTCGAGGGGTCGATCGAATTCGCGGCAAGTTCGTTGACTCGTTACCCATACCAGAAAATTCGCTGTTGAAAGAGATGGAATTTCAGAGGGACTACTTGGCCCTAATATGGCTGGCCTAAAGCTTAGGCACAGTATATTTTTAGTCAACGGTCAAAACTAGCGCCAAATCTATGGCTGCCATCTCCAAAAGACCTTGTAGCGGATTTGCATAGATAGCTAGCTCGATAAAGAACTTTGCGATAACGTCCACATCGTCACGGTGGATGTGATAGTAGGGTTTTGCTGGTATCTCAACCAAACCTACTGCGTCATCAATTATCAGCCCTAATGCACTTGCCCAAGCACTCTCCAGTCGATTAAACATATTGTCTCGTCCAAGAGAGTATTGGCCAAGAGAGCAGAATGCTTCATAGTTTAGAAAAATGACCAAATGGTAGTGGGGGCGCACATGCTGTCCGACCTCTCTTGCCCAAACATACCGGACGACGGTGTCATGCGCATACTGATTCTCACGAAGTGCAAATTGACGGTTGTGTCTAATTTTTGCTTTAAACGAATCGATGAAACGATCAATAAACTCGTTCTCATGTGAGAGGTAACGCGGGTCAATGGTAGGCGGAAGCCGCAGGTCAAGCCTAAACGTAAACGCTCGATGATATTGATGAAGAGCGCGTGACATTGTTTAATAAAGTCGGTCAAGGTATTCTCTTATGAAGGCTCCCTTGTCTGCTTGTAATGGTAAGTCAAAAAATTGTTTTCGTGGTGAAGCGTGCGGTTTGAATTGACAGGATGACGGATCATTTTAATACTCCATGTGATTAGATTCATACATTCATCGCATGGGGTATTTTTTACCTGAGTTAACTTATGTCGATTTTTCAGCCGACACAAAAACGAGTCACTACTGCAAATTTGCACGGAAAAAACCACCGATTGGCACGGCAACAAAAAAACATAGAATGCGCTCAAATACATGCGTCGGCATCTCTAGTCTGCGCAGAGAGAGTTTGCTAGAAAATATCTAAGTTTTTTGGTAATTCTTATATTTTAAATTTACCTTCTTGCTCGCGACTAGCGGCAATGCATAGGGATAACTCAGTGCCATCTGCATATTCATAATGCGGTGATTAGTGCAGCAATGCTAGAAACCTCTCGTCTGAATATACTGCAAACAAAAACTCCTGCATGGCGGGAACCAAATTGTCCCGTACTTTGCCGCACGCACTTGATGCAATGAAGGATACAGGGAACGTTGTCTCATGTCTCACCGTCACGGGCTCTTTTCCTTGAGCCGAAAATGTCGCGGCAATGATCCACTTTCCGCTCCCAAAGGATTCGAAATTGATTGAATCCAGACGCCCTGAAATCTCAATTCCGTCCGTTGCAGAATATAGCCCTTCCTTTGTCAACTCATCACGCATGGCACCCGCAAGGAACACCGCGTATGGGATTTCTGCTGGAGCGTGGACCGGCCAACTCAATCTACATACGAGGGTCTTCATGTCAGGATCGTTGGCAGTGAAATCCGCAATTCTAACCGCAGAAACCTTCGGTTTAATTTCCCGTAATACTGCTAGATTCTTCTCGGGCGCAACATACTCGCCCGCAAAGTAGGTACGAAATCCTTGAACAAATATGGCACTCTTACCCGGCAAAGTTAGGAAAAAATCACCCGTGTTCGTCTGCGTTTGTGCGAATGATTGGGTTGAAAACAAGGTAATTGTTGCAACGAGAAGTGTCTTGAGCATATCGCATCCAAATATTAAGGTTAAATAATTCTGGGAATGATACTTATTTTTTGTGAGTATCGGTGAAGTGTGCGTATTTGCGTCAAATAAGTCACTGATTGGCAATTGAATTAATCCACCCGCTTGCATTTCAAATGAGCCATCGATTAGCACGACAAAAAAGCCACCGAACTAGTTCAAATACATGGTTCAGATATAAGCAAATTGCAAATAGAAATTTACTATTTCTTATGTTTTAAATTACTGTTTCTGTCACGACTGGCGGCAATGCTTGGCTAGGGGCCGTTTGAAGTTTGGGGTGACTGACTCTTTTCAGTACGAAGCGATCATACAAAAATGTTACTGACACCAGCCGTACGAACATGACTTGTCTTTAGCGAAGTGATGTTTTTGTCCCTTTGACTAAAATGTATGTGTGCGCAGTGTTACCCAATTTGCTCAACGGACATCCGGTATTCAAGAGGTTAGAAACAAATTGCTTTGGTGGCCGTGTTCGGTTATTTTCGTAAAATGAAAATTAAATCACGGTAGACCATCAGCTTCGGGAGATTTTGTGCGGGTTTCCAAACGCTTCGTTACTGTGTGTGTCATGTGTGCGGCTGTTCTCGACGGCGCAGGTGTGCGTGATGCATGGGCGCAAGAGACATATTGGCCAACGCACGGATGGCGCTACTCCTCCCCGGAAGCGCAAGGGATGGATTCCCAGGTGCTGGCCGGCGCGTTTGACTACATTCGCGACCGCCATACGCCGATCCACAGCCTGACCATCGTTCGCAACGGCTATGTTGTATTAGATGACTATTTCTGGCCGTTCATGGATGGACAATTCCACGATGTCGCGTCAGTGACGAAGAGCGTTACGTCGACGCTCGTTGAAATCGCAATCGGCAAGCACGAGCTGGAGCTTCGCCAGCCGCTGACTTCGGTTTTCAATCAACAAAGGATAGCGAACCTGGACCAGCAAAAAAAACGTATGACCATCGAGCATTTGCTGACGATGACCTCCGGGTTGGACTGCCACGCCAGCCTCGGCGAGATCACACTGTCCCAGATGAGAAAAAGCGCCGATTGGACCGAGTTCATGCTGGATCTCCCAATGCGCGATGAGCCCGGAAGCCACTTCGAGTATTGCTCCGGCGGAATGCATATCATTTCTAGCGCGATCACAAAGGCAACGGGCCTGAGCGCACTTGATTTCGCGCGCCACGAGCTGTTCAATCCGCTCGGCATAGGCAACGTAGCATGGCCGGCAGATGGCCAAGGTGTTTCGTATGGCTGGGGCGACCTCCACCTCGAACCCCGCGACATGGCGAAATTAGCGTATCTGTGGTTGAACAACGGTCGCTGGGAAGACCGACAACTCGTTCCGGAGAAGTTGATGGATGCCGCCATTCAGGGGCATTCCTTGCCGATGAGCAGCGATACGAAATATGGATATGGATTCTGGATTTATCCGAACAGGCAGCCGCCGCTGTTCGAAGCACTCGGTCGGGGCGGTCAACGTATCAGCGTCTCCCCGGAGAAGAATGTTGTCGTCGTATTTACGGGCGGAGAGTTCGAGCCTGGCGATATTGGTACGTTCATAGGTCGCGCCATCAAGTCCGATCAGCCCATGCCTGAAAACCCGTCAGCTGCTTCCCGGTTAACGGCTGCAGTGAAAGATGCGGCAACGCCGCCTCGCCCAGTTCCACCTATCCCGCAGCCGCTAAGGATAGTTTCTGGCAGGCGGTATACGCTAGCGGCGAACCCAATCGACCTGAAGTCCTTTGTCCTCACGTTTTCAGGAACTGAGGTTGCACAGCTTCAGCTAGAACTAGGCCATCGGAGCGATCCAGTTAGGCCAATCGGACTCGACGGAGTTCCGCGGGTATCCGCTGGCTGTCGGCGCGCACTCAATATTGACCCGCTGCGCGCATTGAATATTGACCAGGCGCTTAGTTGCTGAGCATACAAGTTTGTTTCAGGTTTGTCGATCAATTATGTGTGCATTGTTTTCTCCATTT
>NZ_JBEONQ010000072.1:0-14679 GCF_040544445.1 Undibacterium sp. GrIS 1.8
GATTTAAGCACAGCAAAAATCGTTCTGAACAAGCCGATAAAGTGGAAAAATTTGGACGCTGACAGGTGGTAAATATTGAACGCTGTTTGACAGGTTTTGCAGTGTTTTCTCCTTTTTTAGTAGATTTTCTGGGTGATGATTTACGTGTTGATTCACTCTGTTTGAATCGCCAAGAGTTGTTTCCAGTTTCAATGATATGGCAATGATGAGTTAGTCGATCCAATAAGGCAGTCGTCATCTTCGCATCGCCAAATACCGCAGGCCATTCTGCAAAGCTCAGGTTGGTCGTGATGGCAACGCTGGTGCGCTCATAGAGTTTTGAGAGTAGATGGAATAGTAAAGCGCCGCCTGTTTGACTAAAAGGCAAATAACCAAGCTCATCGAGAATGACCAAGTCGGCATAGATGAGGCGATGCGCGATTTGACCTTGTCTGCCTGCCGCTTTTTCTAACTCCAAGGCATTGACCAATTCAATCGTTGAGAAGAAACGGACACGCTTTCCATATTGCGTGATTGCCTGCACACCTAGTGCCGTTGCCAAATGTGTTTTTCCTGTGCCAGGACCGCCAATAAAGACAAGGTTGTGCGCAACGTCCAGAAATGACATCGTATATAGCTGCCGCATTAAGGCCTCATCGACACTCGATTCGGCAAAGTCGAAGCCATGGAAATCACGGTGAGACGGAAATCTGGCAACAGTCATTTGATAAGCGATTGATCGCACTTCACGATCTGCACTTTCTGAGCGAAGTAACTGCGTCATAAACTGCTCAGGATCAAATTCTTTCATCCTTGACTGCGCAACCAGTTCTGACCAGCTCTGTGCCATCCTATGTAATTTGAGTGATTTTAAGTGACTAATAATTTCATGAGACATCATGATTCTCCAATTGAATTGAACGCAAACGTTCATAACGATTGACGTTGGCGACAGGTTCTTCTTTTAAGACCAAATGGGTTTCGATCAACATTGGCGGAGCAGTTTCTTTTAATCTGCCAAGAATATTTGAAATGTGTTCTCCGCTGATATGGCCTACTTCTAAAGCGCATTCGACGGCAACTAATACCGTATCAAGTCCATGCAAGGGAATAGCCGATAAGACTTCTGCCATCAATCTGTCACCACCACTATGGTTCAGTAACTGCTTCTGTAAAATTTGCAGCGGCTCAGGCATCGTCATAAATGGCGCGCCATTACGCAAAGCCCCTGGCTTTTGCGTAATGATGGGAATGTAGTGTTGCCATTGATAGAAGGTCTGGTAGCGCTCGAAACAACGGGTATGCCGTGCGATTTCTAAATCGTCCGCAATGAGCGTGATGACATCTGGATAGATATGCAAACTGATCACCCGATGTGCATAAGGCGTCGGTACGCTATATCGGTTGCGTTGGAAGTGAATTAAACTCGTTCCTGAGACCCGTACAGGTTGCGCAACGTAGCCATCAAATGCTTTAGGCATCGGCATCAGTTGTAGGCATTCCTCCTGCAGAACTTCAGCCACCGTCATGGCCGGCCAATCGGGATGAGCCATGCTTTCCCAGGCCTGTTGACACCGTTGTGCCACCCACATGTTAAGGTGCTCGAAAGATGTCCAGCGCTGATCCAACGCTTCTGCCCAAATTTGACGGCGCCTATCTTGGACGTTCTTCTCGACAATGCCTTTCTCCCAGCCAGAGGCGACGTTGCAAAATTCTGGCTCAAACAGGTAGTGGCCACACATCGATTGGAAACGAGCATTCACAATACGCTCTTTGCCACGCAGAACCTTATCGACAGCCGTCTTCATATTGTCGTAAATACCGCGTCTTGGAATGCCTCCGAACGCTTGGAATGAGCGAGTATGCGCATCAAAAAGCATTTCATGGCTTTGCATCGGATAAGCGATCATCCAAAAAGCACGACTGCTCGCTAATTTACAATGTGACACTTCGATACGCTTACGCAGACCACCAATCCAAGCGTATTCACAACTCCAATCAAATTGAAATGCTTCGCCATGCGCAAAACGCAATGGCACAAAGGCTTTACGTTGCGGCGCATCCCCCAATGCCTGTCGCAGTTGACGAACATGCGCACTCGTTCGCACATAGCTACCTTTAAAACCTTGTGCTTTGATGGCTTCAAACATCACTTTGGCTGTGCGTCGATCACGTTTAGGTCGATGGCTATCTGTTTCTAACCATTGCCGTAATTGGCCTGTGAAAGGATCAATTAATCGGCTGACTTGTCGCGGAGGGTACCTCGGCTCTTGCATTGCTTCTTTTTTGAGCCAGTTACTGATGGTATTGCGAGACAAATTGGTTCGTCTCGTAATTTCTCGTATCGAGAGTTTGTCGCGGAAATACATCCGCCTTATTTTGGCTAACATGCCCACGGTGATCACTCCATGTCTCCCTGCTCATTTGTTAAGCAGGCAATTCAATCACGTGGCTCAGTTTTGGATGAAATTTATTCTAAAAAGTGGCTTAGTTTAGGGTCATCGTCAACACCATTGCCAGAGTTTTATACTAAGGTCTGGAACACCACAATAGAAGTCTGGATTCCGACTCAATTGCGGCAATACTGCTTCGCGAACGAATGGTGTGCACTTGTCATCAGGGTAGGGAACTTCTACGTAAAATTCCTCACCTGTGTCAGTGACTATGCAGATACTGATTAGGATCGGTTCCAGCAAGTCGGTGAATTCCGTGTCGATGAAAACACTTATTTTTAGCTCTGGGATGGGATGAAAATCTGAAATTGCAAGTCAAAGCATTAATGCCGAGGCTGACACTAACTGTGTAGTACTTGAACGAGATTATTAATTAAACTATCGAGTAAATAGTAGTTGTACCAATGATTGACGTCCTACATTCCCCTGCGGGAACTAGGACGGCAAATGAGACCCAAAAGAATTATTGCAGATGAGAGCAAGGTATATCATTTATGTGTTGCGCCGCCATTCTGGCCCAAATAAGGTAGCCATCATCGACGAGCTCCCTAACACGACTTTCCCCCAATTCACGTAATAAGACCGGCGTTATTGCGCCGAGTTTGCGTTCAAGTAAAGTTTCCCAGAGCGCTTGCTCTTGTTCTTCAAACTCTATCCAGCCATTGACTATGCGCATTGTTTAACTCCATTAGTTAACTGTCGAATTACGGACAACAAGATCTCAGAGTCCTCGTTTCCATTGTTTCTTGACGCCCTCTATCGCGCCCCCTAAAGGTGAAAAATAGGCACGAAGGGTATAGCGCCAGAAGCCTTTCCATCCAGACTCTTGAACTCGCGCATGGGCGACCTCTGATGCTTGCCATGCCCCAATAAAAATCGCACAAAATAATTTCCAACTAAATACTAAAATACGTTTTGCTAATGTCAGCACGGTTCTTCTCCTAAATTAAACTCGTTGAACACAACCATGGCTTCATTGCCTAGTGCACAGTGATGGCAGGTCGATGTAAAGATGGAGGCTGCTAGTTCTTTTGAGGTCATTCATTTCAAAGATTTCCCATTGAAATCGATACCTCAACAACGTTAGAATCCCATATAAAAGAGTCTTGTCAAATTGCAGAAAATTGAATAACTGCTTCGGAATTGGATGCTTATCCCAACAGTGCAAATCTCATTGAGAAAGCAGATATCAACGGGCGAACTAAGAAAGAAGACGATGAGAAAAACTGTAGGGGAAGGGAGGGGGGGCAGTGCTGGTGATGTAGAGCGTTAGCCGAATTAGGCTAAGCTACGACGAGTAAGCTGAATTCGAAGTTAATTGGGTATGTTCTAGAAAAATAGCCCTAGACTATGGCTGAATTTCGCCTACGCTATTCTTTTAGTGAGCAAATGTGTTTTCAGGGAAAATGATATAAACATGAGTTTATTAGCGATAGGCATTCTGAGTTTGCAGACTCTCTGTGGTCTCTACGGATTATATTTACTGATTGGTTGTATCCGTGGGCTTTTGCATGAACGTACCGGGCAGGAAATTCATCGTCGCTCTTTATGAAGAATGTTTATCTCAAAATTTGCTACTCCACTTGGTGAGCATTTTGTCGATCATTGCATTGCGGCTGATTCTGAGCGGCAAACGGGATGCATGTCTGTCACGAAACCAAAAAGATGTAGGTATCTAAGAATGTATCAAGATGTTTCCCCACTGTGCATCGTTGACCGATCAGCATTCCGGCCGTGCTTGCCAAAGTTTTTCGCAGATACAAACGTCTAGTTGGCGCTAGTTGTTAGTTCGACAAAGCCTATTGTAAGGTGACTGGTCAATTGCAGTATTTTTTGGCATCCCGTCGATCGCAACAGCACCACCATCGATCTTCTGCTCACCCTCCAACGCTTGTCGTGATTTACCTGCAGCGCGACGCTTCTTCAAACAGACTATAGGACTGTATAGTTTGCCGATGAAAATTACCATTGACAAGAGCGGTGCCAAAACCACAGAGATCGATAGGGTAAGGGCGGACATCCGCGCTGATATCGAACTATGTTGGATCAAGTATCTTATTATATCGTTGAGCAAGAACATCTTGCCACGAGGTGGATTGTGCGATCCATATTCGGCCTCAAGGATTTTATTGTGACCGCATTCCTTGCGCTGCATTAGGACCCTGCAGATGATCAAAAAAGGCCCGCCTTACTGTCTGACGGTGTGGACAAAAACGTAGACTAATTTATCAGATCTAATTATTGCGACATGACGAGTCGATTGCTGGTCAGCAACAGTTTGCCATCGCAGCTATCATTCATCGATATCCATTCGTATTCTGCCATGAAACGTAAACAAGTCGATCCACCCGGCTGGCATATGGAATCCAGTGCGCCTATCTGCCCGCTTTGCGCAAGGCCGATTCCTACTGCGCAGCGTGACGCACATCACCTGATCCCGAAGATGAAAGGTGGCAAGCTGACGGTAACGATGCACCGCATTTGCCATCGTCATATTCACGCCTTATTTACCGAAACCGAACTAGCGCGTGATTTCAACACCGCGGAAGCATTGCTACAGCAAGCGGAAATCCAAAAATTCGTTCGTTGGGTACAAACCAAGCCGGACGATTTTTTTGAAAGGACGCGGCGCGCCGGACGCCGTCGGTAAATACAAAACTTCCCACTGCGGTCGCCAAACTAGCTTCGGTGGGCGTTGCCTCGCGGGGTGCGAGTTTGACCGTTTATGTCGCAATAAGTGAATCTAATAGAGTTTGATCCGGATGATTTCTGTGAAGGTCGCATCAAAAGCACCCTCCGCGAGCGTCTCAAGCGACTGAATATCCATTGGAAATCATAATGCTTTGTGCGCACTGATACGTGGCATCCCTACTGTGTTTTCGTCAAATAGGTCAAACTTCGAGCTTAACCTGCTCAGGATATTTTTATGCGGAAAACCCCCAAAAACTGGTATCCAACTTTTTGGGATTAGTTAAGTAAGTATCTTTCTTACTCAAACAATTTTTCTAAATTAATTAGGCATAATCACTGAGTCAATGACATGGATCACACCGTTGTCGGCCACAATATCGGTTTTCACCACGTTTGCATTGTCTACTTTAACCTTACCCCCGGCAGTCGTCACCATCAGCGAACTACCTTCGACAGTTTTGACAGGACCCGCCTTTACATCCGCTGCCATTACCTTACCAGCTACAACATGATAAGTGAGTACTTTAGTCAACGCAGCCTTATCCTTTAAAAGAGCATCGAGCTTATTTTTTGGAATTTTTGCGAATGCTTCGTCAGTCGGTGCAAAAACAGTGAATGGGCCCGGACCTTTTAATGTCTCAACTAGTCCAGCGGCCTTGATGGCGGTAACCAATGTTTTAAAAGAACCTGCTGCCACGGCGGTATCAACAATGTCAGCTGCTTGAGCTGATACGAAAGCAAAAGTGAGCACTGCTGCTGTAATTAATTTCTTCATTTTGTGATTTCCTCGAATATTGATCAGGCGGGATAGCCTCAGTTGCATACAACTATTGATCAAAACAGTTGAGCAAGGAAATGTTACACCAACTAAATACGTAAAGTTTTCGAATAACGTGACAAAACTGGATCAATATCGCAATTGGAATTGCCCGGTCCTTGAGACTGGTTTAGATCACAATTAATATTTATCGCTGCCTCAACTCATGCGCTTTGTATGAGTATCTACTTTGGATCAACTGGAAAACTACGCAAATAAGCAAGTAAATCATCGACCTTCTTCTTATCGCTGAGACCCCAAAATCTCATTTTTGTACCAGGAATTAGATCGCTGGGTGAATTAATGAATTTCGTCAAAGACTGTTCGGACCAGACGATACCCGATTGTTTGATTGCAGCTGAATATCGACTCTGGTAATCAACCGTGCTACCCGCTACTCGCCCAAAAATACCATTTAGTTGTGGCCCAAACCCAGCTCTTGCGCCAGGCCCAACAGCGTGACAAGACGCACATGCCAAACTTACAAAAAGTGCCTTTCCAGATGCAACGGAGTCTGTCGCATAGGATGATTGCATCTGACACGCTGTAACCAATACGATGCAGAGCCGACCAACGATCTTTGGAACGCTAGAATTGATAGCTGGCTTATTTTCACCTGTATTCATAATTGACTTTCATCGGAGCGAAGACACTGATAGTTTCAAGGAGTTACTGCACATCGGTAAATATACAAGGCAGTTAATCTATCTTATCTCGCAAAAGCTAAAGGCGTCTCATCCCATCTCGTCGTATATTTCGGCGACTTCTTCTCGGCCCGCATACTCCAACGTTTTTGCATGCCACACGAGGCAATGTTCACTGAATTAGCGCCTAGTTCTCTGTTGAGGATGTCAATGGTCTTCATGAGCTTACTAGAGCGCTGTGCTTGCTCGCCGTGTGGATCAAACAAAGCGCCTTGCGTTTGTCCTGCATTGGATAGGTCTAGCAGCATGACAGCCACTTTCTTGTACCAGTAGCCAGGACGGTAGATTTGTTCGAGGCCGAATAAGGCGGCACCAATCAAGGTTCTTGTGTCGTCAGTGGGATCAGGTAAGGGAATGACAATGCCATTATTGTATTGCTTGTCTCGTTGGCGGAATGGGTTGGTTCTGACCGCGACATGAATTGCGGCACAGACGGAGTGTTGACGACGAAGCTTCTCTGCGGCGCGGGTCATGTAAGAGGCAGCGGCCTCGTTGAGTTCATCAATGGTGAGAACTAATTGGCCGAATGAGCGTGAGGAGATGATCTGTTTCTTTGGCGAGACGACATCTTCCATATCCAGGCAAGAGAGTCCTCTGAGTTCGTTGACCGTGCGTTCCATCACTACACCAAAGTGAGCGCGTAATAATTTGATGGGGGCGTCTCTCAGCTCTTGTACGGTATTGATATTCATCTCTTGGAGTCGCGCACTGAGTCGTCCTCCGACGCCCCAGACCTCCCCTACAGCGATGGTCGCGAATAGGGCGCTTAAGTCTGGTTCAGGAATGGCATTGAAATCACAGACACTATTAAATTCTGGCCATTTCTTGGCGACGTGGTTGGCGAGTTTGGCGAGTGTCTTGGAGGAGGCAATACCAACGCAGACTGGCAAACCAGTCCATTGGGCGACGCGAAGGCGGATATGTTGCCCCATAACCATCGATGATTGCCAGAGTCCTTGCATACCGTTGAGACTGAGAAAGGATTCGTCAATCGAATACACTTCAACATCAGGGCTGTAATCGCGCAAAATACTGGCGACCCGGTTAGACATGTCACCATAGAGCGTGTAGTTCGAGGATAAGGCAATGATGTCGTGTTCCTTTGCCAGGTCTTTCATCATGAACCAAGGCATTCCCATTTTAACGCCGAGGGCTTTGACTTCATTAGAGCGTGCGACAGCACAGCCGTCATTGTTGGAAAGTACGACCACAGGTCGATTGGCAAGCCGTGGATTAAATACGCGCTCACAAGACACATAGAAGTTATTGCAGTCGACTAAGGCAAATAGTTGCTTACTGGCGCTGAGCTGATTTGTTGCAGGTGGTTGAGCTGGGAGATCGTTCATGGCACTAGTCTCTTTACACCTTGAAGCGCCGTAAGACGCCAATCACGATTCCCCAAATTTGAAGCTCGTCCGTGTCACTAAAGCGAATTGGTTGGTACGCAGGGTTCTCTGCGCGCAGTTCTATCACACCACGCCATTTGAAGAGCTTTTTGACCGTATAGTCGTTATTGATCACGGCAATCACGATATGACCATGACGAGGATCGATAGCACGGTCTACGACAACCTTGTCACCATCGAAGATGCCGGCACCAATCATGGAGTCCCCTTGTACAGTAAAGACAAAGGTCGAGGCTTTATGCCGGATCATGTAGGTGTTGAGATCCAAGGTCTCTTCTACGTAGTCATCGGCAGGTGATGGGAACCCGGCTGGGACCTTCTGTACGAATAAAGGGACACCGGCTAACTCTGGATTGCTAGCAGCGGCCAGCGGTGTCTGATGGAGTGTCGCTAATGGTGGATCTATGGCGCGATTAAAGGAAATAACGGTGTTCATGATGCAAGTGTTGCCTATGTTCTTACAAGCAAATGAGTTTGCTAGAGGGTTTATTAGTGGATTTACCTGCGACTTTTATACTGATTAAATATACAGTATAATTAAGGTCAATGGTGTGGCGCGTCAAAATAAGAGAGGGTCAAAATAAATGTGTGGACGATTTGCTTTAGCACACCCAAAGCCAGTGTTGGAAGAATGGATCGACGTATCGGCAATGCCAGACTTTTTAGCCCGTTATAACATTGCGCCTGGCACCAAGATCATGGTGGTGAGGGAGTGCAAAGATGGTCGACTCGGTTCATTGATGCGCTGGGGATTGGTGCCGCCCTGGATCACGGACGCAAGTAAGCTGGCCATGATGAATAACGCACGTGGCGAGACAGCGGCTGAAAAACCGATGTTCAAGCAGGCATTCCACCTCCGTCGCTGTATTGTTCCAATCTCTGGTTTCTATGAATGGAAAGTGATACCAGGACAAAAAACAAAACAACCTTTTTATATTTCATTCAAAGATAAGTCACCAATGGCATTAGCAGGGATCTGGGAGACCAGTAAATTACCTGATGGTGAGACAGGTTCTTTTTTAGAGACCTGTGCAATTCTCACGGTTGGTTCCAACGCTATGATGGAACCCATCCACGACCGGATGCCAGTGATTTTAGCGAGGGAGGATTGGGACTTGTGGCTGACACCGGATACTTTGCCTACATCTGAGCTGATGCCTTTAATCAAACCCTATGATGCTAGTCAGATGCAGGCTTGGTGCGTGTCGACAGAGGTCAACCGAGCAGCGAATAATTCAGCTGCGTTGTTGTCGCCAGTGTTAATTTGATTCTATAATTGATGTTCTCCCGCACCTCAGCCGCGCGGCTGCTGCTCACACAGAAAGGAAGGGGATTCCTGCTACCAGCGTCGTTCGGGTTCTGTCGCGATAAGGAACTAAAGTTTAGCTGAAGCAGCGAGGTAGCGGAAAAATCAGAAAGCTAAAGAGTAGAATTGATCTGCAGCAGATGTAACTTAACCATCGGGACAATTGAGCTGTCCCTTTTTAATCATGTGCATCGTTTCAATGCCGGCGATGAGTTTGGTGGCACAATGAAATTTTTTGAATCCCAGCATGGGTCGCGTTCGGCGCTTGATGGCTCGGTGGTCTTGTTCCACAAGATTGTTCAAATATTTCGATTGGCGCAACGTGATTTCCAGGCCGCTGTCGGCGATCAGGCTGTTCTGTCAAGCGCGGAGTAAAGATGTACCAAGTAGCGCGCCAAAAGTGTACCAGTTAAGTTAATAAAAAAGAGGGGGTTGATCCTCTGGTTTTGCGTTTCTGATTTTTTATTTCTTGGGGTTACGGGCGAAGCGCGGCGTAGCCCGTCCCCTAACATAATTTATAGTGGCTTGGCTTCCTCCTACTCTATAGATTTTGATTTCACGTTCTGCTTTTGCCGTTTCTTGCTGGTGGCCAATCGATACGATTCGCCATTCATTTCCAGGATATGCACATGATGGGTCAGGCGATCGAGCAACGCACCGGTCAGTCTCTCTGAACCCAAGACGCTCGTCCATTGATCAAATGGCAGATTCGATGTCACCAGCGTAGCGCCATGTTCATAGCGGCGGCTGAACACCTCGAACAAGAGTTCTGCACCGATCGCTGTAAATGGCAGATAGCCCAGTTCATCAATGATCAATAATTTGACGTTAGCCAGTTGCTTTTGCAATGTGCGCAACCGCTTCTCATCGCGTGCCTCCATCAGTTCATGCATCAGGGCTGCCGCCGTCGTAAAGGCAACGCTCATCCCTTTCTGGCACGCGGCCAATCCCAATGCCAGTGCTGTATGCGTCTTGCCTAGACCGGAAGGTCCCAGCGCAATGATGTTCTCGCGCTTGTCGATCCATTCGCAGCGCATCAATTCCAACACCAATGATTTGTTCAACACGGGGATTGCGGCAAAGTCGAATGTATCG
Source organism: Undibacterium sp. GrIS 1.8 (assembly GCF_040544445.1). Taxonomy (NCBI): domain Bacteria; kingdom Pseudomonadati; phylum Pseudomonadota; class Betaproteobacteria; order Burkholderiales; family Oxalobacteraceae; genus Undibacterium; species Undibacterium sp. GrIS 1.8. The sequence continues at coordinate 10,452 of NZ_JBEONQ010000072.1, forward strand.
AGACTCTTAGTCACTGGGAATTTCGCCAGACGAATGCGCCGCTCCATATTGTGTCGTTCCCGATCAATGCGCTCCAGTTCGCACAACCGTAGTAAATAACGCGGGTAATCGACGTCTTCACGCGCACAATCAGCGCTCACCTTCTCATATTCGCGTGCAAAGGTCGGTAGCTTCAATGCCTTGAAGTGGTTGACCAACAAGACTTGTGGCGGCACCGCGGTAGGTGCATGGGCGGTCGTCATTTCAACTGGTGCATCGGTCATTGCGCACCTCCGCAAGAAGATTGCTGATTTGCCTTTGGCATGTGCAGCAAGCTCAGATAGGCCTGCGGTTCAGTGGAGCCAACACTGGCACTGGGCAGATACGGGTACAGCGTCAAGTCGAGCTTGATGGGTCGCCGTTCGATCGCGCAGAGAATCAAATGTTTGATGGCGTCAAAGCCGAGTGCCCCCAAACCCATTGCTTGTTTGATGGCGCGCTCGACTTGCGCCATGCTGAAACTCTCAAGCAACCGCAAGACCTGGATATATTCCTTTCGGCCGCGCCGTTCCATGCGCGCTTCCAATACGCGACGCAGGCGGTCGAATACATCAGGCAGTATCCATTCTTGCAATGGCGCCGCCTGGTCGAGCGCACGCGGCTTCTGTTCCAGCAATGCCAGGTAGTGCAATGGGTTGTAAATGAATTCTTCGCGGCCGTAGTTGCGTACATGGCGCGCAATGATGTCGCCAGAGAGACAAATCTCGACGCGATTCACATAGCCCTTGACCAGCACTTCCCGATGGCCGTACTCGGTCGGCACCGAGTAGTCATTGCAGCGGTAACGCACCAGCGACAGTGAAGACACGCGAGTGGAAACCTTATGGCACGCATCGTAGGTGCCATGAGGTAATGCCATCAGCGCGGCGGTGTCGCGCTGCATCCGTTCGGCGATGGTTTCCGTTTCACCGCGCAGTTTGGCTTGCTGGCGCTTGATGCAACCATCGAGCAGCTTGGCATTCAAGGCATCAAAGTCACTGGCGATTGGTAGCGGCACCATGAAGTGACGGCGGCTGTAACCAACCAGCCCTTCGACATTGCCTTTGTCGTTGCCCCTGGCCGGCCGCCCGAACTTGTCGTCGAACAGGTAGTGGCTTTGCAGCTCGCCGAACTCCTTGGTGCGCAGGCGTTTGCCATCGCCCAGTATCTTGGCTACGGCGATCTTGGTGTTGTCGTACAAGATCGATTGCGGGATGCCGCCAAAAAACGTAAAGGCAGCGATGTGACCATCCAGGAAGGATTCGGTATCTTCGGTCGGGTAGGCTTTGACAAAGCAGCCATCCGAATGCGGCAGGTCCATGCAGAAATAATGGAAGCGCACCTTCTTGCCGCCAATATAGCCATCGGCTTCGCCCAAATCGACCTGGGCATGACTAGGCCGGTGTGCCAGAGGGATGAACATTTCCTTCTGGCGCGTGGCGACCTTGTAGACGTAATTGCGCACGATCGTGTAGCCGCCGGTGAAACCATGTTCATCGCGGAGCCGTTCCAGAATGCGGTGCGCAGTGTGGCGCTGTTTTACATGGACTTGTTTGTCGGCATCCAGGATGGCATCGATGATGCCAGTGAACGGGGCGAGCTTGGGGGAGATGGTTTCGCTCTTACGCTGGTAGCCGGGTGGCACGGCAAATTGGCACATCTTCTTGACCGTCTTGTGATGAACGCCAAATAGGCGTGCGGCTTCGCGCTCGCTGCATTTGTCGACCATGACGGCACGTCTGACTTTGACATAGAGTTCCACTGAGTACATCCTTTCCGCCCTTCCTTTGCCCCGTTGGGCATCAGAATACAGGCTGGGACTGGTACACTTTCATTCCGCGTTTCTCGCGAAATCTAGCGCGTTTCAGTGGTACATTTTTACACTGCGGTTCTTAGCGCTGAAAATCGTCAAAATCAGGAATACCATAGAGCGCCGTCTTTTCTGCTTCCGAGAGAATGGTCAGTCGCTCGTTGTTGTCACCGCGCATTTATCATTCGCTTTCAGATGTTGTATCGCGCGCACCAGCCCATCCGACACGGGCCAAAGTTTCAATCAGCGTCGTTCGTTTAACTTCAAAGTTGCGACACACGGCGGCCTTTGACATACCGCTGTTCAATGCGGCAATGATGGCGTCTAGTTTCTCGCCAATAATGGCAGCGGGTCTGCCACCGACTCGGCCACGCCGCTTGGCGGCAGCCAGACCGGTAATGACCCGTTCCTGAATCAAAGCACGTTCGTACTAAGCCAGTGCACTGAATACATGGAACAGCAATTCTCCTGATGCTGTGGTGGTGTCCATGCCTTCAGTGAGCGACCGGAAGGCGACCTGCTTGTCCTTCAGCGTAGTCACGATGGAGAGCAGGTGCGACAGTGAACGGCCAAGTCGATCCAACTTCCAGACAACGAGCACGTCGCCGGGACACACGAACTCTAGCGCCTTGGCCAATCCAGGACGATCATCTTTGGCACCGGAGGCATGATCCTCGAACAAGTGGCGGGCATCGATACCCGCCGCCAGCAGCGCATCGCGTTGCATATTTGTGTTCTGTCGATCCGAGTCCGACGAAACGCGCATGTAGCCAACTAATATAAGCGGATAACCATTAAAATTAGGTTTCCGTATAGCACAGCATAGCGACAAGGTTTTCCGTATATTTTAAGCTTTGCATCGGTAATTTTTCTTGGGGTCGCCAATGCGTCGTAAAACACTTGTTTTCCGACAGCACAATATAAAAACAAGCTAAATGCAAATGACTTATATTTGGGCTACAATGTAGCTCACACCATTAAAGGAGTAAGTCATGTCTGCAAATGCAGTTGTCCGTGCCCGGATCGACGAGCACATTAAGGAAGAGGCGACCATCGTGCTTGCGGCGATGGGACTGACCGTTTCCGACGCCTTTCGCATAATGCTTACACGGGTTGCTCACGACAAGGCGTTGCCTTTCGAGCCATTGGTGCCGAATGCAACTACCATCGAGGCAATGAAGGAAGCACGCCGTGGTGGCTTGAAGTCATTTGCTACTGTTGAAGATTTGATGGCGGATCTGAATGCGGACGATTGAACAGACCGGGCAGTTCAAGCGCGACTATAAACGCGAAGCAAAAGGGCCGCGCCGGCATACGCTGATGGACGATTTCGCGGCCGTCATCACAGCCCTAGCAAACGACCAGCCACTTGCCGAGAAATACCACGATCACATGTTGACCGGCGATTGGAAGGATCACAGGGATTGTCATGTTAAACCCGACCTGATATTAATTTATCGCAAACCAGATGACGCAGTGTTGCAGCTCGTTCGCCTTGGCTCACACAGTGAGCTTGGCCTGTGATTCAGTTAATTGGACAAATTCCGCCGGTTTGGGCTTACAATCCCAACTGAGAAATGGAACGACGCTTTCGATAACAAGACAATTGCGGACGCGGTTCTCGACCGTTTGGTATGTAGTTCCCACTACCACAAGCGGTCCGGCGCGTCGTTAAGGCAAAAAGTTAGAGATACTAAATAAGGTAGTGTCAACTTACGGGCTGCGGGAAAATTTTGTAAAGTAGCGTGATGGAAACATCCCTACGCTACCGCGGCTTCCGCTATCCGGCAGAAATCATTAGTCATGTCGTGTGGCTCTACTTCCGGTTTGCGCGGAGTTTTCGCGACATACAAGAGCTTATGGCCAGCCTTGGCATCATCATCACGTACGAGACGATTCGCCTGTGGCGAAGACGCCAATCATGCCGGGTGTCGAGTATCGCTAGCACAAGGGCCTAAACAACCGGGCCGAACTCTCGCATCAACCGACGCGCCGCTTCAAGTCATCCGGCCAAGCTCAGCGCTTTTTGTCGGCGCAGAACCCGATCAACAATGCCTTTCGGTGCCGGCGCAACCGCTTGACAGCGGAGCAGTACAGGTATGTCCGCACGCAGGCATATTATATATGGGGTGAGGTCACCCACGTAGCAAAAAAAGCCTAATACGTGACACCGTGTTTCCCTACCAGAGACAATTTCGTCTGCAATTCTACAAGTCGCCGTCTCGGTTCAGCAAGTTGACAATAGCCTCATTCAACTGTTACCGCAGGAAATTCCTCTTTAAGCCAAACCACGTGCTGTGAATCCTGGGTGTTTTTGCACAAACGGCGCTAAAGTTCCACAGAATTGATAAATGAGGCGTTTTTTTGCCTCAATCTATACTTTGCATCATCTAAGCATCA
>NZ_JBEONQ010000073.1:0-14586 GCF_040544445.1 Undibacterium sp. GrIS 1.8
CCTACCTGTAAAAATAATCGTATTGATGAATTGTTGCCGCTGCGGGCAAAATCGGTTGTTTGCTGATCGTCTAGGTGGGACTGTCGGACGCATACTCATTAGTATGTCTAAAGCGTCCATATAATCATTGGACACTAAGGCATTTTTTATAAAAATAATGGGGAGTATATTGAATTACCATAATCGTAGCCTGCAAAGTTCTTGCTAAAAATCGACTTCAACTTGCGTCAAAGTATCAGCACAATGCAGCTGATCAAACATTTTTCAAAGCCAAAGCCAAAGCCAAAGCCGCACCGACAATCGCATTGTTTTTTACCAGCGCGATATTCGTCACCAAACTGCGGCCGTCTGTCAGTTGTTTGATTCTATTTAATAAAAACGGCGTCACTGCTTTGCCGTTAATACCTTGCGCGTCCGCCTCTTGCAAAGCCTGCTCCGTGATGCTGTCTATCTCTGCTTTTGGCATGGCGTAAGCTTCTGGAACAGGATTGGCAATCACCACACCGCCACGCAAACCCAGCGCCCATTTGCAACGGATAAAGTCGGCTTGCTCGGTCGCTGTATCCAACTGAAAATCAGCTTTAAAGCCGCTGCCGCGAGTAAAAAATGCGGGGAATTCAGCTTGGCCTACGCTCACCACCGGCACGCCATGGGTCTCTAAATATTCCAAGGTCAGACCCAAATCCAAAATCGATTTTGCGCCGGCACAGACAACTGCGACCGAGGTTTGCGCCAGCTCTTGCAAGTCAGCAGAAATATCAAAACTGGTTTCTGCACCGCGATGTACACCACCAATGCCGCCGGTGACAAACACCGCAATTCCGGCCAACTCCGCACAAATCATCGTTGCGGCAACGGTTGTTGCGCCCAGTTTACCCGTCGATAAAACATAGGGTAAGTCACGACGACTGACTTTCATTACCTCGGGTGCACTGGCTAATTGCTCTAGTTCTGCGTCAGACAAACCCACACAGATTTTGCCGCCAATAATCGCAATCGTCGCGGGTACTGCGCCGTTATCACGGATCAATTGCTCAACCTCGCGTGCGGTCTGGACGTTTTGCGGATAAGGCATGCCGTGCGAAATAATGGTGGATTCCAAGGCCACAATAGCTTTGCCATCCGCTTTGGCTTGGGCGACTTCTTTTGAAAATACGAGGTAGTTTTGCATGAGGCTTCCTGAATGATGGTGTAATTTCTATTAGGTTAAATTCGACAGCGAGTTAAGTGAGTGCCATCAGCGTATCCGGCGTCAGATCGGGGCAAACCGTGCCTGCACTTTGCAAAGTCAAGGCCGCAAGATGCAAGCCGCGCTGTGCTGCTAATAACAGATCTGCATTGTTGTGATACAAGGACCAGCACACTGCTGCCGCAAAGGCGTCGCCCGCACCCGTCACATCCACAACATCGGATGCCACTAGCAACTGCGCTGGCAAACGGTGCCAGTCCGTACCGCTGGTCAGCATCACGCCAGCATCGCCCAAGGTGACAATCACATCCTGCGCGCCTTGCTGTTGTAGCTGGCGACAGGCACGCTGTATTTTGTCCTCGTTGATTTTTTCCTCACCATCAGTGCTCAGACGAGAGCCGACGCGAGTCTCCAATTCACCCAAGTTGAGTATCAGCAAACGCACGCCTTCTAATACCTCCGGCAGACGCGCCATTTTGGGTTGAGATACAGCGACCAGTATCAGCAGACTGGCATGTTGATTGGCTTGCGTTATCAGGTATTGAATACTGCTTTGCGGTAAATTTAAGTCCGCCACCGTCATCAGCGCAGTATTTAATTGCACCTGGCGGCTTGCTAAAAAAGTGGCATCCAGAGACTCACACAAAGTCATATGCGACAACGCCAATAACATCTCGCCATCCGCATCTAACACGGCGGTATAACTACCGCTGCCCTGCCCTGGCAATTGCAAACTGGCACTGGTGTCGATGCCCAACGCCTGCGCTTGTGTCAGCAAATCAGCGCCAACGGCATCATCTCCGGTCGCGCAGAGTAAGGCAGTCGCGCAACCCAAACGCGCCAGATTTTCAGCGATGTTGCGTGCCACTCCGCCAAAGCTTTCATGTTGGCTGACAGGATTTGAGGTACCCATTTGTAAGGTCGCCAAGGTGCGCACCTTACGATCAATATTGGCACCACCGATGCATAAGACTGGCCGGCGCTCGGGCAATACGTAGGCACGACCCAGCAAGCGTTTTTCACGGATCAGACTGGCGATATGTCCTGCCACCGCCGACCGTGATAACTGAAGGCGCTGCGCCAGCTCTTGCTGCGACACAAAGGGATGGGCGCGGATGATGTCAAACAACTGATCTTTTTTCGAAATTTCGGACATGGGCTGTAGGCTGAGGTATTGATAGACAGAATGAAATCAGAAACAAAGGTGGTCGTAATTTAGAGAATTCAAAAATAGTGGGAGACTTAAAATGAGACTTCGCTCACGATTAAATCCATATACTCCCCAGCTCTTTTAAGAAAATTAAGATGAAGGTCAATAAACATATAGACAATAAATAATACTCACCATGAGTATTATTTAATATTAATTTATTACCTTACTAAGCTTCATTCAAAAGGAGGTTTTGTCGGATAGATGTAGGAACCAAACAACGAACAAAAAACAACAGCATGGCATGCCCAAAGCCAATCTCATTAATCCCAGCCAAAACGCTTAAATTCAAATCAAAACAAACATATGTTTTAAATTATAAACATATGTCTTATCGCAATCAAGAAACTATCGAAAAATACGGATTAATTTTGCAATTAAGCTTTCTTCTTATTCACAAAGTCGCTCTAATTTGCTCAAATTGGTTCATATAAGACAATTGCCTTGATTGGCATTTGACAACAAAAAAGATAGCGTCCAAAATTTGCCACCATTTTTAAAAAATCAAAATATCATTGCTTTGCAGATTAGTTCTTGACTTGCATAAGCGCACCATAGTTAAATAGGAAATCGGTTGCGCAAACGATTGCGCGACCATTTTTTTACCAAGAGATTGTCAAAATGAAGCCACGCATTACCGTTGTTGGTAGCGTCAATATGGACCTCGTGTTCCGCACACCGCGCATGCCTGCAATCGGTGAAACGATGCATGGTCATGAATTCCGTCAAATTCCCGGTGGCAAAGGTGCCAACCAGGCCGTCGCCGCTGCACGGCAAGGTGCCGATGTCAGTTTTGTCGGCGCTGTTGGCAATGATGGCTTTGGCGATTTCTCAAAACAATGTCTCGCGACTGAAGGCATAGAGCTAGCCAATCTGGCGACCGTACAAGGCATCGCCACCGGCGTTGCAGGCATTTTGGTCGACGACAGCGGGCACAACAGCATCGTATTGGCCGCAGGTGCCAACGCTAGCGTCTCAGTTACCCAAGTAGAAGCCGCGACCGCCAGCATCGCCACAGCAAAACTCTTGTTGTGCCAGTTAGAAACCCCCTTAGATAGTGTCACACGCGCCATCCAGATTGCACATCAGCACAAGGTCGGTGTAATCCTCAATCCTGCGCCTGCGCAAGATTTAAGCGATGAGTTATTGGGATTGGTCGACTATCTGATTGTGAATGAAACCGAAGCGTCGCAATTGAGCGGCACTTCGGTCATCGACCAGGCCAGCGCTAAATTGGCATCGCAACAGTTATTAAAACGCGGCGTCGGCACAGTGCTACTGACCATGGGTGAGCACGGTGTCGTGATTACGACTAAAGATTCGAGCAACTTTCTGCCTGCGATTAAGGTCGAGGTGGTTGACACTACGGCGGCAGGCGATACTTTCGTAGGAGCGCTGGCAGTCGGCTTGGCTAACGGATTAAATATCGTAGACGCAAGCAGCGAAGCGCAATACACAGCGGCTTTAACGGTGACTAAACTGGGCGCTCAAACGTCGATTCCGCACCGGCATGAAGTGCTGGAATTTATGCATAAACAGAAGGCCGCCTGAAGGTTCAGGGCAAGCTAAAATTCGATAAAATTTTTTTTAGTAAACTACTGAAATAGTTAGACCATGTTAGGCTTGCTGGCCTTTTATCCTTTATTTATATCAGTGGTGCTCAGCAGACGTTATTCAAAGCAACGGGCAATACCGAACCTTGAATAGCTGGGCCGAAAAGCACTAACTAATGAGCTGATACTTTCAATATTTTCGACACTTCCGACACAATTGCGACCGACAAGGAATCACCATGAAACTCAAGCGTCTCTGCCTTACTGTAATGAGCTTGTTTGCTGTTGTCAGCGCTGCCAGCGCTGTTGCAGCCGATCCTAAGTTAGCCGTCATTTATGATGCAGGCGGCAAGTTTGATAAATCCTTCAATCAGTCCGCATCTGAAGGTGCAGAACGTTTCAAAAAAGAGACCAAAATCTCTTTCCTGGAAGTCCAGGTCGCCAGTGATACACAAACAGAGCAAGTGTTACGTAATCTGGCACGCAAAAAAATCGATCTGATCGCAGCAATTGGTTTTGCCCAAAGTCAGGCAGTACAAAACATCGCCAAAGAATTCCCTAATACTAAATTCGTCGTGATTGATGGCGTTGCCACAGGCAATAATGTCAGCTCAGTTCTGTTCAAGGAACAAGAGGGTTCTTATCTGGTTGGTGTTGCTGCGGCAATGGCTAGTAAGTCTAAAAAAATCGGCTTTGTTGGCGGTATGGATATTCCTCTGATACGCACTTTCTCTTGCGGTTACGCGCAAGGTGCCAAAGCAGTTGATGCCAAGGTTGAGGTCACCAGCAATATGGTTGGCACCACCACTTCGGCCTGGAACGATCCGGCCAAAGGTGGCGAGTTGGCGCGCGCGCAATTCGAACGCGGTGTTGATGTCGTTTTCGCAGCAGCAGGCGGCAGCGGCATGGGTACGTTGCAGACAGCCAAAGAAAAAGGCAAGCTCGCCATCGGTGTTGATTCCAATCAAAATTATTTGTATCCGGGCACAATGCTGACCTCGATGGTTAAGCGTGTAGACCAAGCGATTTACGATAGCTTTATGCAAATCAAAAACGGTGACTGGAAGCCGGGCATCATCAACAAAGGCCTGAAAGAGGGTGGCGTTGATTGGGTTGTTGATAAAGATAATCGCGCCCTGATCACCCCAGAAATTGAAAAGCGTGTCAACGCAGCAAAACAAGACATCATCAGCGGTAAAGTCAAAGTGATTGACTCGCGCGACGGAAGTAAATGCCCGGTTTAGTGTCTTATCTTGTCTTGTTTCAGTTTGGTTTTGCGCTCATGCTCTAATTAAATTTTATTCTCTACGTTTTTAAGCTAAGCGCAAAACCAAATGATGTAAGCAGACCTTAGCGCAATCAATCGTCGCGTCAGGTCTCTATCATCTTGCAATTTCAGTAAGTTCAGCAAGTTCACTGAGTTCGTTAAGTTCGTTAACATCGCCGATCAAACCCTAGCTAATTTTTATCCCTCCTCCGTATGCAGCCAGCCGTAGAATTCCAACAAATCTCCAAACGCTTTGGCGCCGTACACGCCAACCGCGATGTGAGTTTTTCTATTGCGCCCGGTAGCATCCACGGCGTTATCGGAGAAAACGGCGCAGGCAAATCAACCTTGATGAGCATCCTGTACGGCTACTACCGTGCGGATAGCGGCAAGCTCTTGATCAACGGTCAGCCACAAAATATTCGCAATAGTCAGGAAGCGATCAAACTGGGTATCGGGATGGTGCATCAGCATTTTATGCTGGTAGAAAATATGACGGTTCTTGATAACGTCATGTTGGGCGCAGAAGGTGGGTTCAGACTCGCCGCTCATCGTACCGATATTGAGAAAAAGCTGCGTGAAATTTGCCAGCGTTATTCTTTAGATGTTGATCCGCTGAGCAAAATCCAAGACTTGTCGGTTGGTTTGCAACAGCGGGTAGAAATCCTCAAACAAATCTACCGTAGCGCCAACATTCTGATACTCGACGAGCCAACCGCGGTGCTGACCGTGCAAGAAACGGCGTCGCTATTTGAAGTCTTGCGACTGTTCAAAGAGCAAGGCAAGACCATCATCCTGATTACCCACAAGCTGCAAGAAATTCTCGACATCACCGACCAGGTGACGGTAATGCGCGCAGGCACGGTGGTCGGCTCCGTTGCTACCGCTGGTACCAGCAAAGAAGAACTAGCCAATCTGATGGTAGGTCGCCCGATACAAACGCAATTGCCACGGGCTGCCTATGCGCCGGGCGCGTCTGTGCTTGAGGTAAAAGGATTGAATTTGCGTAGCAAGCAAGCGGTCGATCTACTGAAAGATATCAACTTCAACATACGCGCTGGTGAAATCGTCGCCATCGCCGGTGTCTCTGGCAATGGTCAAAGCGAGCTGCTGGAAATTTTATCCGGCATGCGTTTGCCAAGCAGCGGCGAGATACAAATGCAAGGCCACTTGCTACCCATCGCCAAGCGCAAAGATGCCGACGGTTTGCCTGCCATTTTCCGTAAGCTTGGTATTGGTCACGTACCAGAAGATCGACTGCGTGATGCCGTAGTTAAAAACTTTTCGGTCATGATGAATAGTTTTTTCGGTTATCAGCAACAGACTAAAAAACGCTTTGGTTTACTCGACTTCGCCAGCATTCTCAGCAAATGCACCGGGCTATTAAAAAAGTTCGATGTACGTCCGTCCGATCCACATTTACGAATCGCCCTGCTGTCCGGTGGCAATCAGCAAAAAGTCGTGATCGCGCGTGAAATTGCTGCCGCGCCTAAACTGATGTTAGTCGGCCAGCCTACCCGTGGTGTTGATATCGGCACGATAGAAAGCATCCATGCGCAGCTACTCGCCATGCGCGATGCGGGCGTTGCCATTCTGCTGGTGTCGGTAGAACTGGAAGAAGTACGGGCATTGGCAGATAGAATTCTGGTCATGTCTAGCGGCTGTATCACGGGCGAATTGATGGCAGAAGAGTTTGATGCCACGCGTATAGGTTTGCTCATGGGTGGACTACATAAATCATAAGTATGACTAATTCAGAACTTCCACGCTGGGCAACTGCCATAGCGCTTCCCTTACTCAATTTGCTGTCGGCACTGTTGGTTGCTGCGCTGGTGATTTATTTGTTGGGCGAGAGTCCAATAGAATCGCTGGGCATTCTGGTCAACTCCGCCGTATTGAACCCAGAAGGGTTGGGCTACACATTATTTTATGCAGCGACCTTTATTTTTACTGGTTTGTCGGTATCCATTGCGATGCAAGCAGGTTTGTTCAATATCGGTAGCGAAGGACAAATGTATGTCGGTGGCCTTGGGTTAACACTAGTTTTATTGTTGCTCGATTCCAGTCTGCCTGGCTGGTTGTTAATTCCACTAGCGATTATTGGCAGCGCTATATTTGGTGCGGCCTGGGCTTACTTGCCAGGTTATCTGCAAGCTAAACGCGGTAGTCACATCGTCGTCACGACGATTATGTTTAACTTCATTGCTGCCAGTTTAATGAACTTTTTGATTGTGACTTATCTGATTCCGACCGGCCAGCAAAATCCCGCCAGCCGCGTATTTGCAGAGGCGTCTTGGTTACCGACACTGAATAAAATATTCCCGATTCTGGGGGAGACGCCGTTGAATATCAGTTTTATTCTGGCGCTAATCGCGCTGGCGATTTATGGTATTGCAGTATGGCGTTCGGCCTGGGGTTATCAGTTGCGCGCTACGGGTTTAAATCAGCATGCGGCACACTACGCAGGTATTTCCATCACTAAAACGATCATCGTTGCGATGTTGATTTCTGGTGCACTGGCTGGATTGGCATCGGTCAATTCCTTGATGGGATCGACACATTATCTAAATTTGAATTTCCCGGCGGGTGCTGGGTTTATCGGGATTGCGATTGCCTTAATGGGGCGTCAGCATCCGGTCGGTATTTTGCTATCGTCTATTTTGTTTGGCGCGTTGATTCAGGGTGGTTTTGATCTGTCGCTAGAAAAACCAAATATCCCAACTGAAACTTTTATCTTCATCCAAGGCCTGATTATTTTATTTTGCGGCGCCATGGAAAATCTGTATGCGCCAGCCTTAGCGCGTCTGCTGAAACGAAACTAAATCGGAGTTAATGATGTTTGATGATTTTCATTTCGCCAGCATACTGGTTTCCACCATCAGGAATGCGCCGGTATTGATTTTTGCTGCGATGGCAGGATTGTTTGCGGAACGCAGCGGTGTAGTCGATCTAGCCTTGGAAGGCAAAATGCTGGCGTCGGCTTTTGTTTCGGCTGCTGTCGCATTCACTACACAAAATCCGTGGCTGGGCATCTTGGCTGGTGTTGGTGTATCTGTCGCTATCGCATTGCTGCAAGGCTTTGTCAGTATTACGCAAAAAGGAAATCAGTTAGTCGCAGGGATTGCGATCAATATTGCCATGAGCGGACTGACATTTGTGTTGGCGCAGTTTTTCTTTTCTCAGGGTGGGCGCACGCCCGATCTCGGCCAGGCTCGCTTGTTTGATATCGTCTTGCCAGGTACTGCTGCGTTAGAAAGTATTCCGTTTGTTGGCTGGTTCTACGGCAAATTAATCGGTGGCCATAGTGCACTGGTCTATCTGGCATTTGCATTGATCCCAGTCGTACATTGGGTGATTTACCACAGCCGTTTTGGTTTGCGATTACGGGCCGTGGGCGAAAATCCCCATGCTGCCGATGCCGCCGGTATCAACGTTGAACGTACCCGTTTTCTAGCGATGTTATGCGCTGGCGTATTGTGTTCATTTTCCGGCGCTTATCTGTCTATTGTGCAAAGCGGTTTCTTCTTGCGTGATATGTCGGCAGGTAACGGTTACCTGGCATTAACCGCGCTGGTATTCGGCAACTGGCGTCCGCTCTACACGGCGATGGGTTGCCTGATGTTTGGCTTCTTTGCAGCGCTGCAAGTGCAGATCGAAGGTATCGTCTTCCCGGTGATCGGCAAAGTGCCAGGCTCATTGATACAGATGATTCCCTATGTTGTAACTGTCATTGTATTGGCAGGTTTAATGGCAAAATCAGTCGCACCAAAAGCGATTGGCGTGCCTTTTGTTAAGTCTCGCTAAGTGATCAAAATACGTCGTAAAAATAAGAGATCAAAATAAGACATTAAGATTCGGCCTCCTTGAACCGGGCCAACCGCAATAAGTCACTTCGTCTGGGTTCTGTTAATGGCCAGGCGAAGTAATTTTGGAGAACCTCCATGACCACCAACTCTATCCCGGCAAAACATAAAGTCATTTTTGATACCGACCCTGGCGTCGATGATGCAATGGCGCTGTACTTCGCGCTCGCTCATCCAGATATCGATGTAATCGGTATCACTACTACGTTTGGCAATGTCACCGTCGAACAGGCCACTGCCAATGCACTCTACTTAACCCGGATCGCTGGCCGTAGTATTCCAGTAGCCCAAGGCGTGCCTGTGCCTCTGGCAAAAGACCCTGGCACACCGCCTGCGTTTATTCATGGTGCAGATGGCTTGGGCAATTTAACTAGCCGGGTAGAAGCCGGTGGCGTAGCAGAAGTTGAAAGTGCGGCAGAATTTATCGTCAAAATGGCACGTCAGCATCCGGGCGAAATCACGCTGGTTGCGGTAGGTCCGTTTGGTAATCTAGGACTGGCATTAAAGCTAGAACCACAATTGCCTAAGCTCTTAAAGCAAGTCGTCTTGATGGCTGGTACCGTGGATGAACCGGGTAACGTCTCACCGGTAGCAGAAGCCAATGTCTGGAATGATCCAGACGCGGCTGATCTGGTCTTCACTGCGGGCTGGGATTTGACAATGGTTGGTCTGGATGTAACGCATCGCGTGGTTTTGCCATCGACTTTCTTCACAGGTCTGGCAAAGAAACATCAGCATATCGCGACCGATACCTTAAGTCATGCGGTTAATTTCTACGCTAATTTCTACCAAAGTATTCGCCCTGATCTGGGCCATGCTTGTTATGGACATGATGTCTTGGCGTTTGTCTGGCTGGTTGCGCCAGAATTATTTAAAACCCAATCGGGTCGCGTACGTGTTGCAAAAGAAGGCATCGCCAATGGTCAGACCATGATGGCAAAACTGGCGATCCCGTATCCTCAATCAGGATGGGAAGCGGATAAGCCAGAGACGCGTGTTTGTATGGAAGTGGATGCTAAGGCATGCGCCAGTCTGATTGATACGATATTAAGCAGCGACTGGTTGTTGCCAGCCTTGCGTTAATTCATCGCGCCCATTGAGGAGATATTATGTTTATCGAACCAGTTGATTATCGCAGCCCGGACGCTGCACAAAAATTTACCGAGAGTCTGCATCGTACTGGCTTTGGCGTGTTGACTAATCATCCTTTATCGCAACCTTTGCTGGAGACCATTTATAAAGAATGGTACGAGTTCTTCCAGACTGATGCGAAGAATCAATACAATTTTGATGCAGTCAAAATGGATGGTTATTTCTCACCGAAGGTATCAGAAACCGCCAAGGGTAATACCAAGCGGGATCTGAAAGAGTTTTATCATATCTATCCGGGTGGCCGTTATCCCGCTGAAGTATCTGATGCAGCAAGCCAGTATTACGAGCAAGGTAATAAGCTCGCTACGGAATTACTGCAATGGGTAGAGGATCACACACCAGCCGACATCAAAGCCAAGTATTCCATGCCCTTGTCGGACATGATACCGGGTAGCGATCACACCTTACTGCGCGTCTTGCACTACCCGCCATTGCGTGGTGATGAGGAGCCGGATGCAGTGCGTGCAGCAGCTCATGGCGATATCAATTTGCTGACCTTGTTACCGGCCGCAACGCAAGCCGGCTTGCAAGTCAAAGGTAAGGATGATGAATGGCATAACGTCCCTTGTGACTTCGGTATGTTGATCGTAAATATCGGCGACATGCTGGATGAAGCATCGGAAGGTTACTACCCATCCACTATTCACCGCGTGCTAAACCCAACAGGCGAGGAAGCGAAAAAATCACGCATCTCGCTACCGCTGTTTTTACACCCAAGACCAGAAGTCGTCTTGTCAGCGCGCCACACAGCGGGTAGTTATTTGAGTGAACGGCTGATCGAATTAGGCGTGAAGAAATAAATCTTAAGAGGCATGTCCAATACTTCTGCGGCTTACAGGTTATTTTTGCTCTGTAAGCCGCAGAATATATGGACATCCAATTTCAATAATATTGAATCATTCGTAGTTTTTTCTATCGGTTACTAGCAACCTACAACCCAATTACAAATACGTTGAGAATTTCCCATGACGACCCAAGACATCATTCCTAATCTGATTGCAGAAGCGCACAAAGCACGCGAGTTGGCTTATGCGCCCTACTCCAAATTTAAAGTCGGTGCAGCGGTACAAACTAAAGACGGTAAAATTTTCCGTGGCTGCAATATTGAAAACGCCTCCTACGGTCTGTGCAATTGCGCAGAGCGTACCGCCTTGTTCAGCGCACTCGCTGCCGGATATCGTCCGGGTGATTTCGCCGCCATCGCTGTCACTGGCGACACCGACGCTCCGATCGCCCCTTGCGGTGCTTGCCGCCAGGTCATCATCGAATTGGGTGGCCCGCAACTAGCTGTTGTGCTGACCAATTTAAAAGGCGACATCAAAAAGACTACCGCTGGCGAGCAATTGCCAGATGCGTTTTATCTGGTGCCACAAGCTGATTAAACCTGGCTCATGCGCTGTTGGTGCATGACGCACTTATGACAACGGGGCAAGACGATGCTTACCCCGATCATTTAGATTTGCAATAATTTGGCTGCTATTCTGGGCACTGATCGGTTTCCCCTGCCATTCGCCTCGCACGCTCTCGCTAGCGCTGCCAATCACATCAGGTTTCGCCCTCCGAGCTATCTAGTAACTAGTTAGGTCTACAAAATTTACTTCACGCCCGCTAAATGGTGGAATATGCTGGTGTTAATTGGTGCTGCTATATAAGTGCAAATCTCTTACACTTAGAACTTATCGCCGTTACATAAATTGGCTCCTAAACACGCTATTCGTCGCATTCGCAATATCGTCGCGACAACTTGCTGAAGTAGTTTTACATCGCCCTTCATTACAAAATTAATCGATTCCACACCATGTCAAAATCAGAGACCACGCCAGAACCCGATCCACGGAAAAACCGCATACTGGCTGCTCTTCCCAAATCTGAGTACGAAAGACTATTACCGGATCTTAAATATGTAGAAATGCCACTAGGCTGGACCGTGTCTGAATCAGGCGATCATGTGGATTTTGTACATTTTCCTATCGGTGGCATTGTCTCTTTGATTTATGCCTTAGAAAATGGCTCTACTAGCGAAACCGCACTGGTCGGTGACGAAGGTATGGTCGGGATCTCGATTTTTATGGGTGGTGAAAGCATGCCCACCAGTACCGAAGTGCAAAGTGCTGGCGCTGCGTTTAAATTGAGTCGCAAGGTCATGAAGCAAGAGTTTGAGTCGGCTGGCGAGCTACAACGACTTGCGCTTTTATATACCCAGGCGCTGATTAGCCAAACCTCACAAACTGCTGTGTGCAATCAACATCACTCACTAGATCAACAACTCTGCCGCTGGATATTAATGACCATCGACCGGCTGCATGATAATGAAATCATCATCACTCAAGAAATGGTGGCTAGTTTGTTAGGTGTCCGGCGTGAAAGCGTTACCGAAGCAGTTGGGCAATTACAAAAAGATGGCATGGTCGAACGTGCCCGCGGCCGTATCACCGTTACCAATAGAAAAAAATTAGAGCAGCGTGTGTGTGAATGTTATTCCGTCGTCAAAGAAGAGTACGAGCGGCTACTTCCCTCAGATAACTAATCTAAATAATACAACTTGCACAAAATCTTCCCAGTCACACCAACTGCACTGACTGCGCTCTAGCTTTAGTCGTGCTAAGCCCCAAATACCATATTTGATTTTGCGGTATGCTAATCGCTGTTTTTTCCACAACCACAATCATTCCATTTGGAGATACTCATGCAGAATCAACAGGATTTCGATAGTCTGGTAGGCAAGTCAAAATTAAGTGATGGGGTTGACCGTCGCACCTTTATTCAAACTGCGGTAGGCGTCGGTTTTGCCGCTGCAGCGATGCCTGTGATGGCACAAACTATGATCAAAACCGATACGGTGGGTTTAACTGCCGGGGTTGTGATGGTCGAAGTCAACGGACAAAAAGTCCCTGTCTATCGCGCCCAGCCAGAAGGCAAAACTAATCTGCCTGTCGTTTTGGTCATCTCAGAAATTTTTGGTGTACATGAGCATATCGCCGACGTCGCACGCCGCTTCGCCAAACTAGGTTATCTGGCGCTGGCACCAGAATTATTCGTACGCCAGGGCGATCCAAGCAAATATCCTAATATCGGCGAATTAATCAAAGAAGTCGTCTCCAAAGTACCCGATGCACAAGTCATGTCCGATCTGGATGCGGTGGTTGCCTGGGCCAAAGCCAATGGTGGCAACACCAACAAATTAGCCATCACCGGCTTCTGCTGGGGTGGCCGCATCACCTGGATGTATTCCGCGCACAATCCTAATGTAAAAGCCGGCGCAGCCTGGTATGGCCGTCTGGTAGGTGACCCGACGCCGCTATCGCCAACCAATCCTGTCGACATCGCAGCGGGCTTAAAAACACCAATCCTCGGTCTATACGGTTTGAAAGATACCGGCATCAGCCAAGAATCTATCGCTCAAATGACGGCGGCTTTAAGCAAAGGTAGCAGCAAGTCCACATTCAAAGTGTATGCCGACTCAGGCCATGCGTTCCATGCGGATTACCGTCCAAGCTACGTAGAAGCAGATGCGAAAGATGGCTGGATGCGCTGTCTTGCCTGGTTTAAAGAGAATGGTGTGAGCTAGACGATAGAAATTCTCTAGCTAGAATTGCTGCATGTCATAAGTTGGGCTGCTGCCATATTGCTGCATCAGCACGGCCCAACAATCTCACGCAACAAGTGACCGCTCGGTATTTGCTAATGCCTTTGCAAAATCACGTACAAAGTCCCTCATCAATTTACAAAAAAATTAACCACCGACCGGTGAGCAAAGCTCAATTAATGATCCTTCCTGAGAGCGAACATACGCAACAGTTTGCCCCCACGGTTTTTGCATCGGCTCTTTAATTGCGACAGCACCAGCACTGATTGCTTTAGTATAAGCAGCACTTACATCTTCCGTCACAAATGCCAGCTCGACGCCTAAAGGCAGTGCGTCAGGATCGGTTTTTTGATAACGCCCACCCAGGTTCATCTCGCCCATTGCGTGTGATGCAAAGGCGAGCACTGTTGCCCCAGTCTCCAATTCGCCATACTCACCTGATTCATGTAAATACCTTGTGTCAAAACCAAATGCCTTTTGATAAAAGTTAAGCGTATCAGGAACGGAATTAACGTAGACGATGGTGTAAGCAAATTTCATGGAACCTCTTCTGAAGTGCGTTGATATTTTGTCTGATCAGGTCAGATTTTATGGAAATCGTTTCACTATAGCAGGCAAAATTAGTGCGTTTCTATACAAATGATCTCTAACTACGTATGACATTAATAGTTAGAGATCTTTGCACGATAAAAAGCCAAGCAGAGTGTTTACCTCAAATGAGACAATAGCAACAGGATAAATTTAAAGAGTGGCAATCATGGCGTGG
>NZ_JBEONQ010000074.1:0-14236 GCF_040544445.1 Undibacterium sp. GrIS 1.8
GGCAACTTTCGACTGGCTGGTCAAAAGGCAGAATGCTATCGCATCTGACCCTTTGACTTTTTATTCAATGTTGCTCTTCGTACTTGAATCCGCCGGTATTTTTAAATAATTTTTAGGGGAGTATATTGAATTATGCCTTGATTACCGTTGAATAAGAGCAAGCGGATTTAGCTGGTAACAGTCCATCTGCCAGTCTACATTCCGATTTTGTGTGGGTTTTTTTCATCGCTGGTTAAATTTGCTAGATAAATTTTCAATTCTAAATTGTAAGTAGATTGAGCAACTGTTACTATTTTCCTTTTAGTCAACATACGGCGCTGTTGAAGGCATCATCACCATTGCAACGCTGATGCATCTACACAAAACCATGGCACTAACCATCATCAAAAACGAGATCCGCTCTTTACTGAAAATACGTAAAGAACGGGTGATACCGCCGCCCAGTGGAATGCCGCAGTTTGGCAGCACCATCGTTTGGGATAAACTTAAAATCCAATTGCGCATGACTATCGATGGTGAGCAATGGGATTGGCTGACACTCAAAGGTTGGCGCGTGCAAGATATGCGTAAAAACCGTCGTAATTATTTTAAAGTCCCGAGCAAAGCCGTTGAACGTTTGTTGCTGGCATCACAAGAAGAGCGAGAAGATATTTATCAGCGCATTGTGAATTACGACTACGATAAGAGCAGGCTAAGCTGATCAGCGAGTCTGCCTCCGGTATAATCAGTAACATGAATCAATGGATTAAACGAAGTAGGCTGCCGCTCTGGATTGCATTGTTTGCGATCTTGCTGAATGCGCTTGCCCCTTCGATTTCCCATGCGCTATCTGCGCGAAACGGCGCATCGGATCTTTTTGAAATATGTACTGTATCTGGTACACAATTTGTCAGCATTGATAGTGCAAAAAATGGCGCCTCAGTACAGATCAAATCCTCGAAACCTGCCCCACCTCAGTTGTTGGAACACTGCCCTTTCTGCATGACACATGCAGGGTCGTTTGCCTTGCCTTCCACGCCTCCCGTTGCACCATTCGTCATTGGCGGACACGATCATTTCCCCGCGCTGTTTTATCACTCACCTTCCCCACTCTTCTCCTGGTCAGCCGTTAATCCGCGCGCGCCGCCCTTCACTTCCTGATGATATTTAATCGCCTGCTGCACTTGATCTAAGTAAGTACAAATTAAATACAAGGTAAATGCGGCAAAGGTGATTCGTAGTCGATTTTCTATTCAAGGTCCGCTTTGCAGTGAGCTTGGCTCTCGCGATTGCGGACGACTATTCGTTCAGACGCACTCCAAATCAATCAAAAATATTTCAGCATTTAAAGGATTCATCATGTCTCGTCTTTCAACATTAAAAACTGTTTCACTCATCGCTGGTGGTGTGGCGATGTTATTCCCTATGCTGGCAAATGCCTGCGCAAGTTGTGGCTGCACGCTAAGTTCTGATTGGGAAAATATGGGGATGTCCAGTGGCACTGGCTTTAAGTTGGACATCCGCTACGACTACCTGAATCAAGATCAGCTACGTAGTGGTGCAAGTAAAATCAACCCCGCAGCAGCGAGCCAGGTAACCAACAATGGTGACCCGCAAGAGGTAGAAA
Organism: Undibacterium sp. GrIS 1.8; assembly: GCF_040544445.1. NCBI lineage: Bacteria > Pseudomonadati > Pseudomonadota > Betaproteobacteria > Burkholderiales > Oxalobacteraceae > Undibacterium > Undibacterium sp. GrIS 1.8. The sequence continues at coordinate 1,607 of NZ_JBEONQ010000074.1, forward strand.
AATTCACCAAGAATAATTACCTGACATTTGGACTGGACTACAGCAATAGTCCGAACTGGGGCGTCAATCTGCAAGTACCTTATATCAACAGAACCCACAGCACACTCGGGACTGCATCCGACGGTGCAGTAGCAGGCGATGGCGGTGGTCAATATGATTCCAGCACCTCCAACATTGGCGATATCAAAGTAGTGGCACGCTATCAGGGGTTTTCAGAAGAACATAATTTCGGTCTGCTATATGGCATCAAACTGCCTACTGGTAGCCATACCCAAACCGGTACATCAACGGATGCAACGGCACCTGGGATAGCAATGATTGATCGTGGCTTGCAACCGGGCACCGGAACTACCGATGTAATTGTCGGCGCTTACTATTTCGGTAGTTTGAATAACAATTGGGACTATTTTGCACAAGGACTGTATCAGGCCGCGATCAATTCTAGCGACGATTACAAACCGGGTAATGGTTTAAATCTGAATGCAGGATTGCGCTACAAAGGATTTGAGAGCATCACTCCGCTATTGCAAATTAACGCTAGACATGTGGCACATGATACCGGTGCCAATGCTGACACAACCAGCACTGGTGGCACTCTGGTCTATCTGAGTCCTGGCGCAGTGATTCCAGTCAACGAACGTTTATCGGTTTATGGTTTTGTGCAATTGCCCTTATACCAGGATGTTCGTGGCGTACAACTGGCACCTCGCTATACGGCATCGGTGGGTGCTAGAATTTCCTTCTGATCCACTTGCTAAGACCTCATGATAGGTGCGATTGGCATCGCGTAATCGCACCTATGTCGGGATACTAAACTCATGAGGTTGGAGCAAGCATGGTCGATTGCCAGGGTAAAGAAGTTGAGATCGGTGATGTTGTTCGAGTCTTGTACATCTGCCAGGACGTGCATCACAGAACGCTATTTCCGGATTTCTTTCACGCTGCCATCTGAAAAGTAGCGCTCTTCTTTATCCAGCTTTCCTTCTTTGTAATACTTCGCGTGTGTAACATGATCATCTTCGTAATCACGTTCGATGGATAACACTTCTTTGCCAGGCATACCTTTAGGTTCATAAACTTTTTCATGTCCTTGTCGCAAGCCCTTGGCAAAGAAGGCTTCGGCTTCGATACCGCCGTTTCGGCTGTAGAATTTTTGCGGCCCTTCACGCTTAAATCCGTAGTCACTAGGTTCACAAGACATTAAAGATTCGACGTTATTGCTGCCCCAGACCATTTCGTCATTTTGCAAGCTGACATTACCGGTAAATTGCAATTTTTCATTGTCCCAGTAATATTGCATACTGTAGATATCGTTTTTTTTCTGAATGACTGCGCGCGGACTACCATTTTCCCACCAGCAAGAACTTTGCTGAACGATCAAATCTTTTCCAGAACTGCCACCAACGCCATAGGCTGTGCTGCGCGCTTTACCGCCTGAGTTAAACCACTCTTCGTCTGTGCCAACCAGCGCCCCTTTTGAATCGACGTGCATCACGCGTTTGATTTTTCCATCGGCATACAGGTCGGTGATCGTTGCAGAACCATCGCTGTTGATCTGTTTTTGGCGTTTCGCCGCCTTGGGTACTGTTATAGAGCCAACTTTCAATACCGAATCCCATTCGCTGGTGGCTTTAACAGCTTCTTCGATGTTGGTTTCCTTACCTTGCACCAACCGGACTTTTTTGTAAACTTGCCCATGAATATCGTAGTAGACGATATCGCTAGGGCCATTGAAGCCACACAACTTTGCATCAATCGATGTTTCTTTTTTGTCCGAGCAACGAGCAAAACGAATTTGTCCACCGGGCAAATAGCCAATGGAAGAAACCTCATATCCAAGCTTTCCGGTAGTCCCATCGCCGTACAAGGTACGCTGAAAGATGGAGCCATCCGCACTGTACTCCTCCTTCATTCCGGAGTTCTGGTTACTTTTTACATTTTCTTTGATGCGAATTTTTGAAGTGCCCGGAAAATAGGTGATTTGTTCACCAGACTTGGTATCGTATCCATTCACTTGAGCAAAGTGACGCAGCACATGCTGTCGTGGGCCGTCAATTTCTTCTTCCAGCTTGTGACCCTTAGAAAAAACAAAACGTTCCTTTTGCTTTTCGTTACCCCAATCACGCACGCAGCTCACCGTGCCGTCAGACTTTTGCCGATCAGCCTCTTTATCCATATCCAACGAGTTATCGCAGGTATAGGTCATACCCGAATGGGCGAAGGAAGCAGATAAACTCAACAAAAAACCAAGCGTCCAATGTTGATAAATTTTATTTGTTTTTTTCATATGGCAATGGCATTACAACGATAATAAAGTACATTTTTTAATACGAAAATTGTTACAACTAATTTGTCAGAGAGACGATACCAACTCGTACCATTCAATGTCCCAAGGAGAAGATCACTAACTACATGGATTTTCGGGTAAGTTAAGCACTCAAGTAATTCCAAGTATTCTCATTTGTGCCGTCAGCTAGCCTTTAAAAATTCGGCAATACTCATATTAGTTGAAATCTGGGTACGCAGAAACTCCTGTACAAAATACGCACTTAGGGTGTCAACGCGCCACTTCTGCCAAATCCATTGCAAGACGGTTATGGCGCGCCATCACAACTGGTAAATCGATCGATGTCAAATTACCTTCTCTCACTACTACATGACCGTTGATGATGCTGTAATCGGTATTTGATGGCGTGCAAAAAACCAATGCAGCAACTGGATCATGCCATGCACCGGCAAAGTTAATTTGATCGAGATTGAAAAGTGCTATGTCGGCAGCCATACCGGGTTTTAGTGCGCCGATATCGTCCCGGTTCAGGACTTTGGCACCGCCGAGTGTGGCAATTTCTAATGCCTGACGAGCCGTCATCGCATCGGGACCAAATCCGACACGCTGCAACAACATCGCTTGGCGAACTTCACCCAGCATATGTCCAGAATCGTTCGAAGCGCAACCGTCGACACCCAAACCGACGGACATACCGGCATCGATCATTTTGCGGACTGGTGTGATGCCAGAACCAAGCCGCATATTGGAACAAGGGCAATGTGCAACACCGGTGCCGGTGCGTGCAAACATCGCAATGCCGTCATCATCTAGCTGCACGCAATGCGCATGCCAGACATCATGACCAACCCAGCCGCAATCCTCTGCATATTCTGCTGGCGTCATATTAAATTTTTCGAGGCTATATGCAATATCGTTGATATTTTCCGCCAGATGCGTATGTAACGACACTCCATAGTTGCGGGCCATCAAGGCGGACTGTTTCATCAGTTCTCTCGATACCGAGAATGGCGAACAAGGTGCAACCACAATGCGTTGCATCGCAAAGCGCTCTTTGTCATGGTAAGTCTCGATTAAACGCTGCGAGTCTTTCAGTATCGCAGATTCTGTTTCTACGACGCGATCTGGCGGCAAGCCACCTTTAGACTGTCCAACGCTCATCGAGCCACGCGCTGCATGAAAACGCATACCGATCTTCTGTGCAGATTCAATGCTGTCGTCTAACTTGCATCCATTTGGATAGATGTATAAGTGATCGCTGCTAGTAGTGCAGCCGGATAAGATCAGCTCGGCCATCGCCGTCAAAGTTGAGACTTTTACCATCTCTGGCGTTAAGTTAGCCCAGATCGGATAAAGATTGGTCAGCCAGTTAAACAGCTCGCCATTTTGCGCTGCTGGAATCACGCGGGTCAGGCTTTGGTACATATGATGATGGGTATTGATCAGGCCAGGAATTACCACATGATGGCTGGCGTCAATCACTTCATCCGCCGTATCTGGCAAGTCTACGGTATGACCGACCTGCTCAATTACATGATCACGGATGAATACTGCTCCATCAGCGATTTCTCTGCGCTCTGCATCCATTGTGACGAGAACGCGGGCATTTTTTATCAGTAGTGTTTTAGTCATAATGATGATCTGAACAATCGACAGACATTAATTCGCATTAGTCCAGCCGAGTCCAAGTTGAAGCTTAAGTCCATCACGATCCCGGATGAAAGCTTTTTCCCAATGACAGAGGCTGATTCAATAAAATTGTTTTTGGATCACGGCAAATAATCACTAGTACGACGATCGTTGCGACATACGGCAACATCGATAAAAATTCTGACGGTATTCCTAATCCAAAACCTTGTGCGAACAACTGCATCACAGTCACACCACCGAACAGATATGCGCCAAGCACAACACGCAGCGGCTTCCAAGTTCCAAAAACGACTAATGCCAAAGCAATCCACCCCTTACCTGCGGTCATACCCTCTACCCACATTGGTGTCTGCACCAGAGACAAATAAGCTCCGGCAATGCCCGCCGTCGCACCACCAAACATCACGGCACAATAGCGTATCCAGATCACAGGATGACCAACTTCATGCGCCACCGTCGGTGACTCACCGATAGCTCTTATTTTCAAACCGGCATAACTTTTAACCAGGAACCATTGAACTGCAATAAATAGCAAAATTGATCCATAGACCATGGCGTCATAGCTAAATAATAGTTTCCCAAGCACCGGTATGTCGGATAAGAAAGGGATGGGTAGTTTCTTTAAACCAGCGATCGGTGTACCGGCAAAATCATGCCCGACAAATGCAGATAATCCTATGCCAAATAAGGTAAGCGCCAATCCGGTAGCAACCTGATTTGCCTGCAAACTCAAGGTCAATACGGCAAATACCAGCGACATCAAAATACCCGCACAAGCGGCTGCGATAAAACCAATCACCGGACTGGCCGTCGCCAAGGTCGCGGCGAATCCTGCTACCGCACCGACCAGCATCATGCCCTCAATTCCCAAATTGAGAACGCCTGCCTTCTCGACTACGGTTTCACCTAATGCTGCATAAATCAAAGGGGTTGCCGCGGTTACTGTACTGGCAAAAATAGCGAGTAATGGAATATCAAAATTCATACTGCCCCCTTACTAGCAGCGGATGGATTAACCGGCATACTGAGGTTGGGTGCATGCGGTGTATGAACTCTTTTCAATCTGAAGGTAATAAACAGATCGGCTGCCAACAAATAGAACAGTAACAAACCCTGAAACAAGCCAGTAATCGCCGAAGGCAACGCCATCTGCATTTGTGCCGACTCACCGCCCAGGTAAAGCAGCGACATCAGCAAGGAACCAAACACAATGCCAATCGGATGTAAGCGGCCTATCCAGGCCACGATAATTGCGGCGAAACCATATCCCGGTGATATCTGTGCCTGTAGCTGTCCAATCGGGCCGGCCACTTCACACATGCCCGCCAGACCAGCAGTCGCACCACTGATCATTAGTGCAACCCAAACATTACGCTTAATCGAAAATCCGGCATAGGTGGCCGCGGCAGGTGCTAGTCCAGCTACCTGCATACGATACCCCGCATAAGTCTGACTAGAAAAAATCCAGGAGGCGATCGCCAGTAATAGTCCCAACACAAAACTCCAATTGGTACGGGTACCTTCGACCAATAAAGGAATTAAGTAAGCGTCAGCAAAGGTTTTCGATTGTGGAAAATTAAAACCCTGAGGATCACGCCATGGACCATGAACCAGAAACGACAAAAATAACTGAGCAATGTAGACCAACATCAGCGTCACCAGAATTTCGCTGGTATTAAAGCGGTTCCGTAAAAATGCCGGTATCGCAGCCCACGCCATACCACCGAGTGCGCCCGCCATTAGCATCAATGGCAAACCCCATGCGACGCTGGTGTCTCCTAACCAGAGCGCGACACCGCCACTGGCAATCGCGCCCATCGTCAACTGACCTTCTGCCCCGATATTCCAGACATTCGCGCGGAATCCTATTGCCAGACCAAGTGCACACAACAATAAAGGTGATGCCTTCAGCAATAATTCACCAACGCCATATATGTTCTCGACCGGCTTAATGAAGAAGACATAAAACGCTTGTTGCGGTGGCTTTCCCAATGCGGTAAAAATCACGATGCCTGTCAATAACATCGCAAAGGCGGCGATCAGCGGTGATGCGATCTTCATCATGGAAGATGGTACAGGACGACGCTCCAACTTAAACATATTAGGCAAAATAACTCTCCTGTTGAGTGTTTGCTAGGTCCACTACGGATGCCTGATTTGACGGCTCAGGCGGTTCGCCTGCGCTATTGATAGTCGCATCAAATTTGCCACTCATCCAGTTGCCGATTTGTTCAATACTAGTGTCGGCTAAAGGCAATGCCGGTGATAAGCGCCCTTCGGCCAAGACACAAATACGATCGCTGATCGTAAACAATTCCTCCAGCTCTTCCGAGATCACTAGCAACGCCACGCCCTGCTGGCGTAGATCCATCAATGCCTGCCGTATCATTTGTGCTGCGCCTACATCCACGCCCCAGGTCGGCTGCGCGATTATCATCAATTTGGGATTGAGCATCGTCTCGCGTCCGACAATAAATTTTTGCAGGTTGCCGCCGGATAGACTAGAAGCAACCGCGCTGTCGCCACCACATTTGACTTTGAAACGAGCAATCACTTCTTGCGTGAACTGACGAATAGCGGAATGACGTAAAAATCCGTTCTTCACCATGCCATGCCGGGCGCCAGTTAATAAGGCATTTTGCAACAGACTCATGGCAGGTACCGCGCCATGTCCCAAGCGCTCCTCAGGCACAAAGGTCAGGCCCAGACGTCGCCTTTGTGCCGAATTCAATTGTCCGGCATCTTGTCCAATCATGTTGATCATCTTGCTTTGCGGGCTGAGAACTTCTCCCGACAAGGCGGCTAGTAATTCTTTTTGGCCATTACCAGAGATACCTGCTATGCCAAGTATTTCTCCGCTTTTTACAGACAAGCTGATCGCTTCCAGTGCCGTACCAAAAGGATCAATCGTGGTCAATGAAAGCCGATTCAGCGCTAAGCGCACCTCCCCTGTTTCTTGCGGACTTAAATGACATTCGGCCAGCTCGCCACCGATCATCATGCGTGCCAGACTATCGTTGGTTTCTTGTTTAGGTACGGCGGTACCCGTAACACGACCGCCGCGTAACACCGTTGCGGTATCACACAGAGCGCGGATTTCATCCAACTTGTGGCTGATATACAAAATACTGCAACCTTCTTTGGCCAGCTGTCGCAAGGTGTCAAATAAAATCAATACCGCTTGAGGAGTCAGCACGGATGTTGGCTCATCCATGATTAATAACTTGGGTTCCAATAACAAACAACGAATGATTTCTACCCTCTGGCGTTCGCCTACCGACATGCTATGCACTAGCCGGTGAGGGTCTATCGGTAATCCGTATCTGTCAGAGACTTCGGTAATCCGGGCAGCTAATGATGCTGGCGCCGTTGGCACATCCATAGCAAGCGCGATATTCTCAGCAACCGTGAGTGTCTCAAATAAAGAAAAGTGCTGGAACACCATACCAATCCCCATACGTCGCGCTTGCGCGGGGTTGGAAATATCCACATAACGCCCCTCCCACAAAATCGTGCCATCGTCGGGTTGGGTTACGCCATAGACGATTTTCATTAGGGTACTTTTACCGGCGCCGTTTTCGCCAAGTAAGGCGTGAATCTCACCAGGCTGCACCGTCAGCGCTATATCGTCGTTGGCAACGACGGTAGGATAGCGTTTGGTGATTCCAGTTAACACCAGACGAGGCGACTGTGTCGATGACGATATCGTCTGATCTGGCTGAATTGGCAGAGCCGTCGCAGGTAACTCAGGTGAAGCTGGCAAGTGATCCATAGCGTCCCGTTAAAGAGGAAGTAAATAGCAAAATCAACTGTCGCAATTGTCATGCCAAGCTCAGTCATTCCATATTGAGAAGTTCTTTGTATCGACATGCTGAGCATACAATCAGATGATACAAATTGTCGACAATATTTCACTTTATTGATAACAATTTCTACTTAGAATGTGGTTAAAGCTGGTATATTTTCCTTTCATCATCCCATCAATGATGAAAATAACATGCCTATCAATCATATGAGTTAAGTCGCGCATAACAATAGTATTGATCAGACAATCTGTTGCTAATCTTCCGATTTTTCATTAAAAACGCACTAATAATGCACATTTATCGTCGTTTAAGGCCTAATTTAATGCGCTCGATTCAATGAAACGATGTAAATCTGTTCCTCATTGGTGAGAAAAATCAAAAGGAGAGTGGCACATTTTTTGCTGACAAAGAGATTGAAAATCGTCAACATACAAATCCATTATTGTTGACAACTAAAACTATAACTGTCCATAAAACACCGAATAGTGAAAGATTTTTCGATTCTTACCTGCAGTCCAGTTCCATCCCAGTTTCAAAAAACAATTAGGCGGAAACAGATTCAAATTTAATCGTAAATCCTTATGGAGAGCATTATGTTGGCAACACCCTTAAAATCCTCAATCAGCAAGACACTCGCTTCTGCAATCACATTGCTGCTAGCAAGCGCCGCAGTCAGTCAGGCCAATGCGGCCGACTGGAGCGACACCTCAATCGGCTATCGTTACGGCTCCAAATTTGCAGAGCCATACAACCCAGAAGACATTTCAAAAAATATATTCAATCTGACTCATGTCAGTGGGTACAAATATGGCTCGAATTATTTCAATATCGATCTGTTGCAGTCTGATAGCAAAGACAGCAATGCGCAAGAAGCCTATGTGGTCTACCGGAACACTTTAGATCTGGGCAAAGTGACTGGTAAGAGTCTAGCCTTCGGTCCGGTGCGCGGTGTTGGCATTACCGCAGGCTTTGATTGGAACACGAAGAATGACACTGGATATGCCTCCAAAAAGCGCATGCTCGTTGTCGGCCCGACACTGATGGTGGATGTGCCTGGATTTTTAGACGTCAGTCTGTTGTTACTGCAAGAAAGCAACTTTCCTATTGGTGTCACTAGCCGCTACACCTATGATCTCCATCCTATGCTAAGTGCCGCATGGGGTATTCCTATCAGCACAAGCGGATTCGCATTTGAAGGCTATATGAATTACATCGCCTCCAAAGGAAAAAATGAATATGGTGGCCCAACCTCCCCAGAGACGAATATTGATGCGATGATCATGTATGACGTTGGCACTGCGCTTGGAATCGGCAAAAATACGTTACGAGCTGGTTTTGAATATCAATACTGGCGCAACAAGTTCGGCAATCCATCGCAAGTCCCCGGCTCATTGGCAAAAACACCGATGGCAAGAGTTGAATATCATTTTTAAACGGACAAAGTTGAGAGAGCGACAGTTTCAAACTAGTTGCGCGAGCTTCATCCCGCAAGAAGTTTGAGACTTCACGCTTGATTTTTTTTTAGTCGTATTTATTACACGTTTTATCTTATTGTGTTTGTCTGTACTTACCAGTCGTCCCCGTCGCTATCAGGGATTTATTCAAGACAAGGAGTTATCAATGTACCGTATCCGTACCGTAGTAACCGCCATCGCCATGGCAAGCAGCTTAATGACAGGAGCTTCAGCCTTTGCTGCAGAACCGCTCAAGGTCGCTTTTGTATATCTGGGACCTGTCGGTGACGGCGGCTGGACATTCCAGCATGACCAGGGTCGTCTGGCTATTGAAAAAGAATTTGGCGCAAAAATCAAAACGACGTTTGTTGAAAACGTGCCAGAAACTGCTGATGCAGAACGCATCATCCGCCAGTTAGCTGTCGACGGCAACAAGCTGATTTTCACGACCTCATTCGGCTACATGGATCCGACGGTGAAAGTCGCAAAATTATTTCCTAAAGTCCACTTTGTCCATGCCACAGGCTATAAAACGACAGCTAACTTAGGCACTTATCAAACCCGCTTTTACGAAGGTGCCTACCTGCTCGGCATTATCGCGGGCAAGATGACCAAGTCGAATACTTTAGGCTTTGTCGGCTCCTTCCCAGTACCAGAAGTCGTACGCAATATCGACGCCTTTACCTTGGGTGCAAAAAGCGTCAATCCTAAAATAAAAACCAAAGTTGTCTGGGTCAACACCTGGTACGATCCGGGCAAAGAACGTCAGGCAGCCGAGACTCTGGTGGCACAGGGCGCCGATATGCTGGCACAAAATACGGACTCACCAGCAGTGGTGCAAGTAGCGGAAGAAAAAGGCGTGCATGCTTTTGGCTGGGACACCGATATGGCGAAATATGGCCCTAAAGCCCAACTGTCTGCGAACACGGAAAATTGGGGTGTGTATTACAGCCAGGAAGTCAAACGTGAGTTGGCCGGCACCTGGAAACCTGAACAAACTTTTTGGGGCATCAAAGAAAATCTCGTCGTTCTTTCGCCCTTAAATGCCTCAGTACCAGCAGACGTTGCCAAGCTATTCAACGAGAAAAAACAGGCGATTGTCGATGGAAAGTTGCTGCCATTTGGCGGTCCGTTAAAAGACAATACCGGCAAAGTCAAAGTGGCTGCTAATGCTGAATTGCCGATGGGAGAACTGCTAGGTATCAATTGGCTGGTCGAAGGCGTAGAGGGATCGCTGCCTAAGTAATATCAAGTTCTTTAAGTTCATCAAATTCTATTAAAGACTTTGCCAGAGTTGATTCTGGCAAAGTTACCGCTTCTCTCCGCTAACATTCACTACGCTTCAATATCAAGTTATCTGGTTAGCTGACGTCTTTGTAGCGTGATCGTTGGTACGATCACTTGTAATCCATCAAGCTTAAATATACTGACTATTTGCGCTAATCCGGCTGCCTGCTCTTGCAGCGATGCAGCCGCCGCTGCCGCTTCTTCCACCAAGGCGGCATTTTGTTGTGTCACTGTATCCATCTCAGAAATCGCCTGATTGATTTGCTCAATACCGGTCTCTTGCTCTTGTCCCGCTGAGGTAATTTCGCCCATGATGTCAGTAACACGCTTGACGCTGGCAACGATTTCTTCCATCGTATCGCCAGCTTGCGCCACTAACTTACTACCGATTTCTACCTTCTCCACTGAATCACCAATCAAGGTTTTAATCTCTTTGGCGGCGCTGGCAGAACGTTGTGCAAGGTTGCGTACCTCTGCCGCGACGACAGCAAAACCACGTCCTTGTTCGCCAGCGCGTGCGGCCTCTACCGCGGCGTTCAGGGCCAAGATATTGGTTTGGAAAGCAATACTGTCAATCACGCTAATAATGTCGACGATTTTTTTGGACGACTCATTAATCGAGCCCATGGTTTCTACTACCTGAGAAACAACCTGTCCGCCCTTCACCGCAACGCCAGAAGCAGAAACCGCAAGCTGATTTGCCTGACGAGCATTATCGCCATTTTGTTTGACGGTAGAAGTTAACTCCTCCATAGAAGAAGCTGTTTCTTCCAGTGAACTTGCCTGTTGTTCAGTACGTGAGGATAAATCCAGATTGCCGCTAGCAATCTGGCTAGAAGCAGTCGCAATAGTGTCGGTACCAGAGCGCACGTGACCGACGATTTTTTGCAAACTAAAGTTCATGTCTTGTAAGGCTTGCAGCAACTGACCTGTCTCATCTTTAGAATCAACCACAATGGTGCTGGTTAAATCGCCGTCCGCGACTTTGCGGGCAACCACGACAGCATCATTTAAAGGTCGGGTAATACTGCGCGTCACGAACGCGCCCAATAAAACACTAACAATCGCAGCGATAATTGACAAGGCTAAAATAAGCAGCCGCGTCTCAGACGCACTTACTTCTGTCTCTTTACCAGAAGTCTCCATCAATTGGTTTTGAAACACCAAGACTTTATCGAGTGCGTCGAAATAAGCCCTCTGAATAGGACGAACATCGCTATATAAGAATGCAGTTGCCTCTTCTTTTTTACCGTCTTTTGCCAAGACAAGAAACGCTGCTCTTGATGAGATAAATTTAGTCCTCACTTCTAATACAACTTTGAGATTTTCTCGTCCTTTTTCTGATGTAATTAGTTTTTCTAATTTGGAAATCGCGTCACCAATAATGGCACTACTCTCATCGATATTGGCATATTCTTTTTTTATTGGCTCAGCGTCAGTCATTAGCAAAATATTGCGCATATTGCGAGCGGTTTCATTTAGCTCGTCTTTAACTGTATGGACTAACACCGTCTTTGGATAACGATCATTGTTGACCAAATCAATATCTGCGACCAAAGCGTTTACACGTGTATAGGAAAGCGCCGCTAATACCAGCATCAATACAATGACGGCTCCAAAGCTGATGGCTAGTCTTTGACCAATTTTTAGATTTTTGAAATTCATTTTTGTCCCCTGCGATGATTAAAGTATTTCTGTTCAAACTCTATTTTGCGGCTCATAGAACTTGCAGAATAGTTTTTACAACAGTAAGGCTGGTGATAGTCTGAATGAAACCGCTGCCATCTCGTTCTCATCTATCAATCATAAAGATCATACAAAATGAGATGATCTCAGATGCTTTGAGAGGTACTGAAGATCTTAAAACTAGACGATGTGACGAATATCTTACAAACACCCTAATCAGAAAAAGTAGGGGGGGGAATTTAACGATGTATCCCCAGACTCAGTTCGCTTTTTATATCGACTTGTGGTGCCGATAAAGCAATCTAAGATTTATTTTTTATTAAATTAAATATAACAAAATAAAATTACAAAACAAAGAAATATCTATTGAGCTTCTTGCAAAATACCCAAACCAGTAAAGTCGAGCATGGGTGTGGCCACTGTTGCGATTGGTTTTCTTGTTTGAAGCGGCACATGTGAC
>NZ_JBEONQ010000075.1:0-13607 GCF_040544445.1 Undibacterium sp. GrIS 1.8
CCCTTAACTCCACAGAGTTAAGGGCTTTTGCCTTTTTGCAGAGCTTCTTCCCTTGCCTCCCGCTCCTGAAAATAAAAAGGAGCCGCAGCTCCTCTCTCTGGAAGCGCATTTGCCGGCAATCCCCCCCACAAAAAAGTATCAGTTGAAAGTAGAATTTTCTTAAATACGATTTTGAGGAAGTTTTACATGAAAACATCACGCTTTACGGAAAGTCAGATTATCAATATCTTGAAGCAATCCGAATCTGGCACGCCGGTTCCGGAGTTTTATCGCGAGTATGGGATGAGTTCGGCTTCGCTCTATAAATGGCGCAGCAAATACGGTGGCATGGACGCGTCGATGATGACGCGGATGAAGGAGCTCGAAGACGAGAATCGGCGGCTCAAGAAAATGTACGCCGAAGAGAGGCTGGAGGCGGAAATCATTTCGGAGGCGATGCAAAAAAGTGGTGACGCCATCTCAGCGGCGTGAGATGGCGCAAGCGACAGTTAAGGCGTATCGCATTAGTGTTATCCGGTTGGCTAACAGAGGGGGTCGATCCGTGGAGCAAAACGTTTCCACAGCTCATGTTGTAGATCGGAGAGAACAAGTATGCGCATAGTTATTTTGATAGGTGAGAATGGGCGGATTCAAATACGAAGAGCAACATTGAATAAAAAGTCAAAGGGTCAGATGCGATAGCATTCTGCCTTTTGACCAGCCAGTCGAAAGTTGCCGAATATGCACTGCATGGGGGTGCGGATCGCACGTTGACCCACCCTGCCGATTGAATATTGCCCCAGGGCGAGTTGCTGTTTCTTGAACCAGCAATTGTGGATAAGTCTAACAAATAGTTAGTTTTTAACCTATTTATTTATCGTGTTACCCGGGTAAGAAGTTGCGGGGTAGTCACGAAGGGCGTAGCCCGAAGTGACTACCCCGCGCGCAAACTTAAAGCATGTCCTCTTCATTTTCTATTTTCCCTCCCTTGCGTCCTTGTTCACGAGTTTGAATTCTGACTTTGGCAGCGGAACTGCTGTGATGGAAGCGATAAGACTCATTTCCAGTTTCGACGATATGACAATGATGCGTTAGTCGATCCAGCAAGGCAGTCGTCATCTTGGCATCACCAAATACACTCGACCATTCCGAGAAGCTGAGGTTGGTGGTAATTATCACACTGGTATGTTCGTACAATTTAGAGAGCAGATGAAACAGCAGTGCGCCGCCAACCTGGCTGAATGGGAGATATCCAAGCTCGTCTAAAATGATGAGGTCTAGTCGACTCATTTGCAGCGCCAGTCGTCCTGCCTTACCGTCTCGTTTTTCCTTTTCTAGTAAATTGACCAGATCCACGGTCGAATAGAAGTGTACCCGCTTTCCTTTCGTTGTAATGCCAGAGGGAAGGAATACGCGAATGCGGAGAATTAATCGTAGTCACCTTAATGGACGGTCGTGACCCCTATGTATTCGGACGTCGTACCTTACCGGAAATGGACATTGCATCCGTCGCTTGCGCAATCCAAAACATGTGGTTGGCATCGAGGGCAGAAGGACTCGGTATGGGATGGGTTTCTCTATTTGATCCAGAGAGGCTTGCGCGCTTACTCAGTATTCCTCCGGGAGGAAAGCCGATTGCGATTATCTGTCTGGGTCATGTCGAACAATTCTATCCTAAACCGATGTTGGAACTGGAAGGCTGGGAGCGCCAGCGTAACTTAAACGATTTAGTATTCGTTGATCATTGGGGTTCCGGTGAAGCAGTCGCATCATCATCACATCAGAAGCTTGGTGAGGATACGCCGCTCTAAGTCAGGTTTGAACCAAAAATCAGAAGATAGGTTAGGTAAACAGTATTTTTGAGACACCACTAAAAAACTCATCTACGAAGTAAAGTGTGAGTTTTCTAAAAAATATTTTTAGTCGTCAATTAACTAAAAATAATTGTGGCAACCAAGCCTTGTTCAAGCGGATTATTGTCAAATTCGATTCTGGCTGAATGCATGTCAGCGATACTTTTCGCAATCGCCAATCCCAAGCCACTTCCCCAAGGTTCAACTCCATCGCAACGATAAAATCGGTCAAAAACTCGGCTGCGGTCTTCAGGACTAATTCCTGGCCCATTATCTACCACACGAATGATTGATTTATTATTTTGGTACTTCACACTAATATCAACACGTCCACCAACTGGGGTATAGCGTAAAGCATTATCTACAATATTATTCAAGAGTATATTGAGGTCATCCATATTTCCATGGATACTGGGTGTCAAGGGATCAAACTCCATACCAAATTCGATATTTTTGGTCGCTGCCAATGGGTAATAATCAACGACGACTTTCTCAGCTAATTTCTGCAGACTGAGGTCATGAAATAACTGTTGTTCTCGTCCAGGTTCATGACGTGCCAAGGTGAGCAATTGATGGACTAAATGACTAGTCCTATCCAGGCGCTCATGTAATTTATTAAATGCGATTAATCGTTGGTCCTCGCCAACAGCGCGCTCTACCAACTGTAGTTGTAACTTCAATGCCGCTATAGGAGTTCTCAGCTCATGTGCAGCATCAGCGATAAAAGCTCGTTGTGTCGTCAATGCGATATCAAGGCGCTTTAATAAATCATTTAATGCTTCACCGACAGGAACTACCTCTGGTGATAGTCCATCTAAAGAAAGCGGTTGCAAAGCATCAGGTGATCGGCTCTTTACTGCATAGGCAAATTGCGTCAACGGTAGCAAGCTGCGACCTACTGCTATCCATATGAAGTATGCCAGTATAGGAATTAAAATGAGGAAGGGAAGTAAGCAGCGAAAAGCAATTCTCGCAGCTAGGGTCTGACGCACCAGAGTTGGTTGTGCGACTTGTATCATTAAATTTTGCTTCGTCCGGCTATACACACGCCATTGCTCATCACCGATGGTGACCGTCTTAAATCCTAACGCCGGATATAACGGCAATATAGATTCAGGATCAGACGAATAGACGGAATGCCCCTTGTAGTCCCATGCCTGGAGTACGACCTTTTCCTCTGGTCCACCATCGATATTGTCATTACTACCTGCTGCAATCGGGACCGGCAGTGAACCCGCCACTTGCTTTAATTGTGCGTCAAATAATTCGCTAGCTTCCTCCCTTATTTTTAGAAAAAGTGCACTTCCGGCGATAATTGAACAGACAAACGCCCCTCCAAATAGCCATAAGAGTAATTGTTGACGTATGGTTCTCATGGCTGATCAAGCACGATGTAGCCAACGCCACGAACATTTTTTATAAAATCAACACCTAGCTTTTTTCTGAGATGATGAATGTAAACTTCAACAGTGTTACTTTCAACTTCTTCCATCCAGCCATACAGTTTTTCTTCTAATCGTGATTTGGAAACTACTTGTCCCGGTGGATCCATGAGAGCTTGTAATAAGGCGAATTCACGGGAAGACAATTGCAGCGGCTCACCGTTCAAAGTTGTCGTATGACTTGCGGGATTTAACCTAACCCCTCGGCAATAAATAGTAGGCTGAGGGCGTCCTGCATTCCGTCGCAATATTGCCCGAATACGGGCAAATAGCTCATCTAGATTAAATGGTTTAATCAAATAATCGTCAGCACCGATGTCCAAACCTAAAATACGTTCAGCTGTAGTATCCCGCGCAGTTAAAATCAGTACAGGGGTAGCTCCGCCTTGCTTACGGTAATCTTTAAGTACTTCCAAGCCTGCTTTTTTCGGCAAGCCCAGATCCAGTAGGACAACGTCATATACGTCATTCGTTAGCGCCATTGATGCACTCACACCATCGCGCACCCGGTCAACAGCATAATGTTCAGCTCTTAGACCTTCCTCAACACTTTCTCCAATCATCCTGTCGTCTTCTATTAATAGCACGCGCACCTGGATTCCCTTTTAGATAAAAATTGTGTTGTCGATTGTAGTGCGGCGAGTCTTAAAAGCCACTTAACACGAACACAAAGAGCATTAGTAAGAATATTGTTGGATGACTTAAGGATTATTTAAGAATTCAGAAATTATGATGTAGTTACTTAAATTAGCTCTCAGCGCTGTTTTATAACTAAATATCTATTTCCTAGTCTTATATAGAACAAACCTCATGCGAAGATATTACGTGGCCTTACTGTGCAGCTTGCTAACTGCTTGCGCAACTTATCAACCAATGCCACTTGCCAAAGATTTTTCGACACAAGAGTACTCATCTCATTTAACTACGAATTTCAAGTCATTGCCAGTTGCTGAGCAGCGAACACATCCGTTTCAGTCGGCAGAGCGCTTAAGTATGACGGATGTGGCGATCATCGCTGTATTGAATAATCCGGATCTGAAGATAGGACGAGACGACGCTGGTATCGTGCAAGCACAAGCTTTCGCCGCAGGATTATTGCCAGATCCTCAGTTAGCCTTGAGTGGCGATTTATCAAACTCTGCTGGACCAGGTTCGACTAAAGCATTTAGTTACGGCCTTAGTTTTGATATCAGTACCTTGATTACTCGATCATCGATATTGTCTGCGGCTCAAGCCGAAGTAAGAAAAACAGATCTTAATCTTCTATGGCAAGAGTGGCAGGTCGTGTCGCAGGCTCGACTACTTTATGTCAAATTAGTACAGGGACAAAAATCAAAAGAAATCCTTCAATACAATCAAACATTATTTTCTGATCGTTATGAACGAACGAACATGGCGTTAAGTCGAGGACTTTTAATCAGTGACATGGTCACTCCCAATTTAACTGCACTTGAGGATGTACAGAAACAAGTAAATGATTTAGAGCGGCAGACGAATCAATACCGACACGAATTAAATACATTATTAGGCTTAAAACCAGAGACGATTGTTGTTCTGCAGGATGCGGTATCAGTACCGGATTTAGACGAAAAAGCGATTCTTACAGCGCTAGATAAAGTCACTGAGAGGCGCCCTGATCTGATGGCGTTAGAGGCAGGTTACCAGGCGCAAGATCAGCGCTACCGTGCTGCGATAATTGCTCAGTTCCCCTCATTAAATCTCGGGTTGACTCGCGCACGAGACTCTAGTGGCATTTATTCAAATGGTGTCGGGCTTACTTTATCGTTACCGATTTTGAACCGGAATCGAGGCGTCATTGCTATTGAAAAAGCGACACGGCAAAAACTGTATGACGAATATCAGCAACGTCTGGATATTACTAACAACGATGTTCATAAAATTCTGGATGATCAACAAATTAATGAACGACAGTTACAACAAGTAAAGCTAGGGGTAGCGCAGCTCTCCATCGCATCTAAAAATTCGGAGATTGCATTACAGCATAAAAATATCGATTCCCTTAGTTATGCAAATGTTCATGCGGCTTTACTAGCAAAACAACTTGAGGAGATTAACCTTCAGGAAAATATTCTCGAACAAAGAGTCGCGTTGCAGACCTTAATTGGCGGCGACCTGCCTTTCACAACCTCTCTAAAAAGCAACCACCCATGAGACCAAAAATTCTATTTTCCGGCTTAATTGCGGGCGTTGCGGTAATAAGTATATTGGTCTTATTTAAACTTAATGGTAACGCGCAGAAGACGACAGACGTAGCCGATAAGGTCGAGGAAGCTCCCAGTGTTTTAGTCAGAACGCAAATAGTTAATCAGAAATCCTTAGACCGCACATTAACTGCGTTCGGAGAGGTTATTACAGGGAGAGTGAGCACCATCAACGTCCCGCAAGCAGGACAAATTAACCAAATACTGGTGATCGTTGGTCAGCAAGTACGTCAGGGTGAAACACTTGCGATTTTATCGACGGATCCAAATGCTCAAGCGTCATATGCGCAGGCGCTAACGTCAGCAAAATTTGCTGCTAATGAACTTCGAAGAATAGAGGATTTAGCTTCACTTCAACTGGCTACGCAATCTCAGGTGGATAGCGCGAAAAAACAGTTAGATGATGCTGAGTCCAATTTACTGACACAAAAAAAATTAGGGAGCAATATCACAAATTTAAAAATACCAGCTCCATTTGACGGGGTTATAGCGAACCTAATAGTAGCTCAAGGAGAGCGTATTCCCGCGGGAGGTGGGATATTACAGCTCGGGCGCACAGATACTTTAAGAATTCAATTAGGAATTGAACCTGCGCAAAGCCGTTTGATCAGATCGGGTATGTCGGTGAACGTTACTTCTGTCCAAGACGTGTCGAAAATTTCTACTGTAAAAATAGGTGATGTACAAAATCTGGTTGATCCAAAAACGCAATTAGTTAACGCCTTTGTCGATTTACCCGCAAAAGCAAATTCAGCTCTTATTCCCGGCATGCGTGTGCAAGGATTAATTCATATCGGGAACAATCTTGTATGGGAAGTCCCAAGACAAGCCGTATTGAGTGACGAAAAAGGTGCCTATCTTTTTCAGATTTTAGACAGAAAAGCACATCGTATCCCGGTGACGAAAGTGATTGAAACTTCTAATACTTATGGCGTCGACGGAAATCTACATCCTTCAATTCCAGTAGTTGTGTTGGGCAATTACGAATTACAAGATGGAATGTCGGTACGTGAGGTTGGGCGATGAGCGCAATTACCTGGACGCAATCTCATCGTCGGTCGATACTATTTTTATTATTAATACTTGCTCTTGCAGGCGTTATTGCAGCATTAAAACTGCCGGTATCTTTATTTCCAACTATTGATTTTCCAAGAGTTGTTGTAGCACTAGATGCGGGAGATCAACCAGCAGAGCAGATGGAGATGTTAGTAACCCGACCTGTTGAAGAGGCGGTACGACGTGTACCCGGCGTACGCAATGTTCGTTCTACGACTAGTCGGGGATCTGCAGAAATTTCAGTCAATTTTGATTGGGGAAGAGATATGGCTTCCTCTGCTTTGCAGATCAATGCTGCCATTGCGCAAATATCCGTGCAATTACCCCAAGGTACGCTCGTATCGACGCGGCAAATGGATCCAACCGTTTTCCCTATCATTGCCTATAGTTTGACGACAAACAGCCTTACGTCTACCCAATTACGCGATCTTACAGAATACGATCTTAGACCCTTGTTATCGAGTATTGATGGTGTGTCACGGGTACAGGTTTTAGGCGGTAGTGTTGAGGAATATAGAGTAACTATCGATCCGATCAAACTAAAATCGGTTGATTTGACGTTTGACGATGTTTCTAAAATGCTCGCTAGTACCAATATCATTAGTGCGGTAGGACGATTAGAGGATCACTATAAATTGTATTTGGCTATTGCTAATAGCCGATTTGAAAATATTGAGCAAATTCGAAATAGCATTATAAAAAATCAATCGAATGGGATAGTGCATCTAAGTGACATTGCAGCGATTGAGCAATCAACTGTTCCCGGATGGACACGTGTGACTGCCGATGGAAAAAATGCCGTCTTATTTTCCGTTTATCAGCAACCTGGCAGTAATAGCGTGCAGATTGCATCAGACGTCAAAAAGAAGCTGAGTGAATTCCAAGTGCAGTTACCCGCCGGAATAAAAATATCGAACTGGTACGACCAGAGCCAATTGGTATTGGCCTCTGCATCTAGTGTGCGCGATGCAGTATTAATCGGGGTTGCATTATCCGCACTGGTTTTACTTTTCTTCCTGCGCAACATCAAAGTAATGTTGATCGCTATCGTAGTTGTTCCAGCCGTTTTATCAACGACCGTTGTCTTACTCTATGTATTAGGGATGAGTTTCAACATCATGACTTTAGGTGGAATGGCCGCGGCAGTGGGTCTAATCATCGATGACGCAATTGTCATGATCGAACATATCATCCGTAGATTACAAGACAATAATGGCAAGATGCATGAGCGGGTCATGGCCGCCGCTTTGGAGTTTATTCGGCCACTAGCTGGCTCTAGCGCATCCACACTAATTATTTTTGTTCCGTTGGCTTTTTTGACTGGTGTCACCGGGGCTTTTTTTAAGGCACTGTCGTTGACGATGGCTGCGGCTCTGTTTATTTCGTTCCTAGTCACATGGTTGGCGGTCCCGCTACTTGCCGATAAATTCTTAAACTCAAAGGATGCCGACCACAAAGTTGAAACGCGCTTGATTCGTTGGATGCATACTAGATATGAAAAGCTTTTACATACTCTTCTTACTCGACCAATCCTGATTTTGTTTGGTGTTCTACCTTTGGCTTTATTAGGTTGGATTGCTTTTCAACATGTTGGATCGGGCTTTATGCCATCCATGGACGAAGGTGGTTTTGTACTTGATTATCAAAGTGCTCCCGGAACTGCATTGACAGAAACAGATCGTTTGCTAGTCCAGGTTGAAGAAATTGTCAGAGCAACCCCAGATGTAGAAACTTATTCCAGACGCACCGGTACGGGCCTTGGCGGTGGTTTGAGTGAGGCTAATCAAGGCGATTTTTTCGTCCGTCTGAAGCCTTTTCCACGTCGTCCGGTAGAGGAAGTGATGGACGATATACGTACGAAAGTAGAGCATCAGGTTCCTGGGCTAAAGATTGAAATGGCTCAGTTAATGGAAGATTTGATCGGAGATCTGACCGCTGTACCTCAGCCAATTGAAATTAAGTTATTTTTAGCCAGTCCGAATCAATCAGGAGTAATTGCCGCCAGAGTTGCTGATGCCATCTCAAAAATTCAAGGTGTTGTGGATGTGAAAAACGGTATCAATCCCGCGGGTGATGCACTTGAAATACATATCGATCAAGTGAAGGCCGCAGTCGAGGGAATGGATATTGATACCGTGACAAAAAGTATAGACACAGCATTAAACGGTAATGTCGCAACCCAGGTAGCCAATAGCATAAAAACCATTGGTGTTCGTGTTTGGGTTCCTAAGTTGATAAGAAATACTGACACCGATTTGAAGAGTCTGTTGGTTAGAGCACCAGATGGACATATGTTTCCATTAAGTCGGGTAGCCACCGTCATTGCTGTCACAGGCCAACCTCAGATCGCACGTGAAAATCTGAAACGAATGATCGCTGTCACCGGGCGGATTAGCGGCAGAGATCTTGGTGCGGTTATTGCAGACGTAAAAGTAGTGATGGCTCAAAAAAATCTAGTTCCAAAAGGTAGCTACTATCAATTAGGTGGGCTATACGAGCAACAGCAGATTGCTTTCCAGGGATTACTTTCGGTTTTTGCTGCGGCAAGTACCTTAGTCTTTCTATTACTTTTGTTTATATATGAAAGTTTCCGTCTGGCGATTGCTATTTTATTGACTGCTTTGCTCGCAGTATCGACGGTATTTATTGGTCTTTGGATTACCCATACAGAATTGAATATTTCCGCGATGATGGGTATGACAATGATTATCGGAATGGTGACTGAAGTCGCCATTTTCTATTTTTCTGAACAACAAGATCTAATTACGCAAGAAGATCTGCTCGCTTCAATGATACATGCAGGTATTAACCGCATGCGCCCGATAGCGATGACGACGATCGCAGCGATTTTGACTTTACTACCATTGGCGTTTGCGATCGGACAGGGATCAGAGATGCAACAGCCTTTAGCCATCGCCATTATTTCAGGCCTTATTTTTCAATTGCCACTAGTATTATTGGTTATGCCAGTGGTGTTTTATCTGATGCGTGACAAACATGTACCTTAACTTTAAAAGGAAATCGAAATGCTTACTATGATTAAAAAGAATACGATGGTATCGACCGCATTTGTACTGCTCTCAATAGTTACTGTTGCAGCTTTTGTGCCGCCTGCAATGGCGACTGATTTGAACTATCGTGTAACCAATACGCAGCATTTGGATGGTGATATTAGATGGGATTATTTAACATTTGACGCTGATCACCAAAGACTGTTTATTACTAGAGGAGATCACGTTGATGTATTTGATTTGGCTACAAAGACTGTTACAGCAATGATCCCGAATACGAACGGTGTTCATGGTGTTGCACTAGCGCCTGCGTTAAATAAAGGATTCACAAGTAATGGTAAAGATAATTCGGTAACTATTTTTGAGTTATCTTCACTCAAAATAGTAGGCACTGTTCCAGTAGGAAAAAAGCCAGATGCAATTATTTTTGATTCCTTTAGTCAGCGCGTATTTGTCGCAAATGGCGACTCAATGAATTTAACCGTGATTGATGCGGTATCCCAAAAAATATTAGGGACTATTATGCTGGACGGCAAACCAGAATTTACGGCTGTTGACGGCAAAGGAAAGTTATTCGTGAACGTCGAGGATAAAAATCAATTAGTCTCGATTGATACTCAAAAAATGAACGTGTTAAAAAAGATTGATTTGACATCTGTCTGCGATGAGCCAGCCGGATTATCTATTGATACGCAGCATGAAATACTATTCTCCGGATGCCACAATCAAAAGATGGCTATCGTTGATGGGCAAACCGGAAAAATTATTGGTTCTCCTGCTATTGGTAAGGGAAGTGATGCGACCGTTTATGATCAAGAACGTCAGCTAGCATTTAGCTCTAATGGCGATGGAACCTTAACGGTTGTTGGTGTCGACGCAAAAAATACTTATATGACTAAGCAGACTGTAAAGACGATGGTGACTGCAAGAACAATGGCACTCGATACCGTATCGCACAATATTTACCTTGTTGCAGCAGAGTTAGATGTACCCGCTAAGGCTTCAGAAAATCAGCGTCCAAAATTGAAGCCTGAATCATTTACGCTAATCACCGTTTCTTCCAACTAAATTTGTAATAGATTGACTTTGGATGGGAAGATATTTGACTGCTAAAGTCGAATATCTTCCTATAATTCAGATCCCAAAAATACTTTTCCGTACTTAAGATATGCCCTCTATTTATTACCGACTGAGAGCACCAAAAATTGTTTGTCCACGACTGTCGGTAGATAAATGACTTTAGTTTTCTTGTCCATTGCCATGGTCTTTGCACCTTGAGCAGTGACTACATTGTCCAGTACTTTGTAGTGATCACTGTCCAACTGTTTAATGACCGTTAAAGATCCCCCTCCATCGCCGTTAGAAGAGAAAATCGTTGCAGTTTCCTGATCGTAGATGACTGCATCTGGATGCTCGCCAATAGTAACCTCTGCAATTACTTTTCCATTTTTTGCATCGGTAACTATCATTGCTTTATTTTGGCAAACTGAAAATAAGCGATCATTCGGAATATCGATTGCTAAACCAGTAGGTTCGTCACAATTTTTTAAGTGCCAGCTGGAGATCAGTTTATTCGTAGCGACATCAATCGCATTGAGTTGGGATTTATCTTCAATATTAAAAAAAATCTTACCTGCGTTATTACTAACTGCGAACTCAGGTCTGCCGTTAGTGGGAATGCTTGCGATAACTTTCATACTGGTGCCGTCAATCACTGTCACATTGGCAGTTTTTCCATTAAATACGAATAATTTTTTGGAATTAGGTTCGTACAATATGGCATCAGGATTAACGCCGTCGACTTTAATCTCTTGCTTTACCTTCAGCGTGTCTAAATCAAATACCGTTACCGAATTTGTCTTGCCATTGCTGGTAAAACCTAATTTCAGATCCTCTGCAAATGCTACGCCATGAACTCCCATCGTGCTCGGAATCTGATCAATTAGTTTTCCGCTTGGTAATTCAAACACTTCAACCCGGTCACCTCTGGTAACAAACAGGCGGTGCCGGACTGGGTCAATATCCGTATAGTCCCATTTACTTACAGAACCTAAGGACCATTTTTGTAACACTGCGAAGTTTTTTTCAGCAGAATAAGATGGTTGTTGTATTAAGCAAATCGTCGCGATTATTCCGGTGCAGATAGCACTCTTTTTTGGTCGAAAGTTCATATATATTTCCTGTACTTAGTAATTAATATTTAAGCCAAGTTGATAAGTCGCGCCGTAAAATTCACGCTGAATGGTACGATTAGAGCTTGCCTCTACAAATTTCAATGGCGTGTTTGTCAAATTTTTAGCATTAAAATAAATTGAGACATTGTCGTTAATATCGTAAGAGCTACCGAAGTCCATAGAAGTGCGTGGCTCAGAGAAAACGTCTGTCGCGCTGCTGCCACCTATCGCCCATAAATTACGTGAAACATAGTAAGCGCCTAAACGTAAATTAATTCCTTTTTTCTCATAAAAAATATTAGCGTTAGCAGTCTGCTTAGAGGTTGACGGCATACTCGAATATTCGCCTGGCCTGATTTCAAAGCGAGAATTTACATAGGTGTAGTTGGTGCCTACGCCAAGCCCACTCCATACATCGGGTAATTGCTTAAAGCGTTGTTCATAATTGAACTCCAATCCTGTCGCGCGTGATTTTCCAGTGTTGGCATAGGAATAGACGTGAGCAACTCCGACAAAGCCTGCAAATAATCCATTATTGGGGAAGGTTTGATTTGTCAGGTTATTCGCGATGTAATTACTAATTTCTTTGTCAAATATCCCAAGAGATAGGATCCCAGAGTTAGGCAAATACTGTTCTAAAGAGACGTCAAACGAATTTGCCGTGGCTGGCTTTAGTGAGGGATTTCCTTGAGACACGGTATTCGCACTGGGATCGATATTTAACGAGGCGTTCACCTGATTGAAACCAGGTCTAGCGATAGTGGATGAGTACGCAGCGCGTAATAGCAACGATTTATTTAGTTCGATACGTGCTTGAATGCTCGGGAAGAAATTTGTATAAGATTTGCTTTGGCTAACTGGAGAAATAAATGCATTGCCGTTTGCATCAACACCTTTAGCATTTGCATCATATGTTCCACGAGTGCTTTCAAACCGTAAGCCCGTAATAATTCCTACGTTCCCCAAGGTCATTTGATATTGTCCATACGCGGCATAAACGTCCTCTTTATCTTTTTGATACTGAAGCGCTGCATTTGTAAGGTTATCGTCACTGATGATTTGTTTAGCTGCCAGCTGATTTTGTAGCAAATCAGGACTTAATTGTGGTCCATTTTGATATGCGCCATCATAAAAAGTAATTCCTGGGCCATATGAGGCGTTTGACATTGATATCGAGGAAATTCCGTTATAGGAGTATGGTTGCCCCCTTACTTCACGTGTGCGTAATCTTGCACTTACACCTGTTTTTACACTTTCTGAGTCGAAGTTGCCCCATTTGACTGGTAGCTTTAAATTCCCTGCGACTGACCATTCTTTATCTGAAATATTCTGTGTACTATTTTGAAATTTAACTAAATTGTAGTTCGCAGGGTTGAGGTAGTCGGCGCCGTTTACTCCGAACGATGGAGTGTTTCCCGTGCCCAAATTATTGTAGCTAATGGTTGGTGGAGTGATCGTTGTCGAGCCAATAATGAACGGCGTTCCAGCAGCCGGAGTATAGTTAAAGTCAGAATTGTAATCGTACTTTTTGTCGTACGAACCTTTAGTCATACCGATACGGTAATCGAGAATTTTTTCGTCAAATTGATTTTTACCGCCGAGCACAAAAACCTGATTATTAATCGTTTCTTTTTCTTGCCGTAGTGTCTTATCGAATCCATTGACACTCAAGCCATCGATAAATCCTGTCGCCGTTTGAACCGGATTGCCATCAGGGGTAATGGTTAATCTTTGGCGCAACACGGTTTCTGTATAACCTGCATCAAAGGCTCTAACTGTCAAACAGCGTGCAATACTTACCAGATTAGGGGTGGAAACAGCGTCCAAAAGTTTCCACCCTAGTGTGTCACCATCCGGTGTTTTAGCCGGG
>NZ_JBEONQ010000076.1:0-13157 GCF_040544445.1 Undibacterium sp. GrIS 1.8
GGCTTCGCTGCTGCTTTCGCTGCTGGCTTTGCTACCGCTTTTTTGGCGACTGGCTTCGCTGCTGCTTTCGCTGCTGGCTTTGCTACCGCTTTTTTAGCGACTGGCTTAGCTGCTGCTTTTGCTGCTGGCTTTGCTACCGCTTTTTTAGCGACTGGCTTCGCTGCTGCTTTCGCTGCCGGCTTTGCTACCGCTTTTTTAGCGACTGGCTTAGCTGCTGCTTTTGCTGCTGGCTTAGCTACAACTTTTTTAGCTGCTGGCTTCGCTGCTGCTTTTGCTGCTGGCTTAGCTACCGCTTTTTTTGCGACTGGCTTAGCTGCTGCTTTTACTGCTGGCTTAGCTACAACTTTTTTAGCTGCTGGCTTAGCTGCTGCTTTTGCTGCAGGTTTCGCTGCTGCTTTTACCGCTGGCTTAGCTGCTGCTTTTTTTGCAGGGGCTTTCTTTGCCTCTGGTGGTTTTGGTCCTGTTGCCATTTTGTTTCTCCTTCATGAGATGGAAAAAATTGATCAATTAAATCCGCTCATTAAAACAATAAGGCGAGCGGATTATTCATGGGCACAAACAAACTGTTGTTTGCGCTAATGAATGCGGCACCGGCTGAACTGCTGCATCTCCTCTATTGATGCAGCACTTCAGCCATATGGCTTTTGAAGGCGATTCCGTATCCCGGGTATCACAATCCAGCGCTTGCCAGCACAGTTGCGGATACCAATATCAGAATCAAGCAAAACAAACAGCCAAAAAAAACGCCCGCATTAATCAATGCCGGCGTCGGTATTTTGTATTGCAGGAGTTTTTCCAAAACCAAAAGCCGCGACACTTGCGTGGTGTCGCGGCACAAACAGAGTAGATCGATTCGGTCTATGACTGTCCATTCAGTTTGGTGAGGCCTCTCGCGTTTTACACGTCATGCGAATTTGAGTAAGGCATCCAGACTAATCTGAATTTTGGCGGAAATTATTTTCACTGTTTTTCAACTGTTATTCCCAGTTGAGCGCTCCGCCAGTTTGGTACTCAATCACACGTGTTTCAAAAAAGTTGCGTTCTTTTTTCAGGTCTATCATTTCGCTCATCCACGGAAACGGATTTTCTTCCTGCGGGAACAAAGTATCAAGTCCAATTTGTTGTGCGCGGCGATTAGCGATGAATCGTAAATATCCTTTGAACATCGGCGCATTCAAACCAAGCACTCCACGCGGCATTGTATCCTCTGCGTAGCGATATTCCAACTCCACCGCACGCAAAAACAACGATTTAATTTCATCACGAAATGTCGCTGTCCACAAATGCGGATTTTCCATCTTGATCGTGTTGATCAAATCAATTCCGAAATTGCAGTGCATCGATTCATCACGCAAAATATATTGATATTGTTCTGCTGCGCCCATCATTTTATTTTGACGACCGAGCGCCAAAATTTGTGTAAAGCCGACGTAGAAAAACAGACCTTCCATCAAGCATGCAAAGACGATTAAGGACTTTAACAAAGTCTGATCTGTCTCCATCGTACCGGTCTTAAATTCCGGATCGGTCAATGCGTTGATGAACGGGATCAGGAACTGATCTTTATCACGAATCGACTCAACTTCATTGTAAGCATTGAAGATTTCTGCCTCGTCCAAACCCAACGACTCAACGATATATTGATAAGCATGAGTATGAATCGCCTCTTCAAAGGCTTGACGTAACAAATACTGACGGCATTCTGGTGCGGTGATGTGGCGGTAAGTACCCAGCACAATATTGTTCGCGGCCAGGGAATCAGCGGTCACAAAGAAACCCAGATTACGTTTGACTAAACGACGTTCGTCTTCTGTCAAACCATTTGGACTTTTCCAAAGTTCAATATCACGCTGCATATTGATTTCTTGCGGCATCCAGTGGTTAGCGCAACCCGCTAGGTATTTGTCCCATGCCCATTTATATTTAAACGGCACAAGCTGATTGACATCAGTTTGTCCATTGATAATCCGCTTATCGGCAGCATTAACGCGACGTGCAACCTCTGCAGGTGCAGCCTCAACAGATTTTATCGGTGCAACTATTGCAGCAAGCTCTGGTAATGGCATACGGGTATTGATCGCTGGCATCGCTGGTGTCGCTGGAGCCATCGGCGCTGCTGGAGCGACTTCTTCATCCCAAGAAAGCATTGGTATATTCCTTAAATTCACTTACTAAATAATTCTATCGTTTTCAGATTTTCAGATGGAGCGAGCATTATCGCTCTGCCTCTCACCCTTGATCACTTGCTGCAGTTGCAGCAGTTTTGTTAGTTAACCGCTTATTTACTGATGAGCGGCTAATTCACTTCCCGCAATTACTGACAAGCTTCGCACTCTTCGAAACCGGCATCGCCAGGACGCAAGTAGCAAGCAGCACCATCGGCTTCTGATGCAGTAGCTACAGGCACTTCTGCGCTAGCAGAATATCCGCCGCTGCCATCCACGGCAACTGCATTCAGTGCACCGGTTTTACTTGTGGACTTTTCAGTATGAGTCGCACCTATCGTACGCAGGTAGTAAGTGGTTTTCAGACCACGCAACCAAGCTAACTTATAAGTCTCGTCCAGTTTTTTACCGGAGGCGCCTGACATGTAAATATTCAGTGACTGCGCTTGATCTATCCATTTCTGGCGACGTGATGCAGCTTCTACCAACCAGGATGGACTAACTTCAAATGCAGTTGCATATAATTCTCGCAGGTCTTGCGGGATACGATCAATCTTTGCCAGGCTACCGTCGAAGTATTTCAGATCAGCGATCATGACTTCGTCCCATAAACCACGTGCTTTCAGATCACGCACCAAGGATTCATTAATCTCAGTAAACTCACCAGACAAATTCGATTTTACATACAAGTTTTGATAAGTCGGTTCGATACAAGCCGATACACCAATAATGTTAGAAATCGTCGCTGTAGGAGCAATCGCTACACAGTTGGAGTTACGCATACCGAACTGTTTAATACGATTACGGATAACAGACCAATCCATCGTTTCAGAATAATCGACCTCCAGATAACCACCGCGCTCTTCTGCTAACAGCTTCAGAGAATCTTGCGGGAGAATGCCACGATCCCACAAAGAACCACGATATGAGCTGTAAGCGCCGCGCTCTTCTGCCAACTCAGACGATGCCAGATAAGCGTAATAGCACACTGCTTCCATCGAGTTATCAGCAAATTGCACTGCATCCATTGAGGCATAAGGTATGCGCATCATGTGCAAGCAATCCTGAAAACCCATAATACCGAGACCAACCGGACGATGACGTAAGTTGGAGTCACGCGCTTTCTTAACTGCATAATAGTTGATGTCGATCACGTTATCCAGCATGCGCATCGCTGTGCGGATAGTTTTTTGTAACTTGATGTGATCGAGTTTGCCGTCCTTCATGTGCGCTGGCATATTGACCGAACCTAAATTACATACTGCGATCTCGCTGTCGTTTGTGTTGAGTGTGATTTCGGTGCACAAATTAGATGAGTGAACTACGCCCACATGTTGTTGTGGCGAGCGAATATTGCATGGGTCTTTAAATGTAATCCATGGATGACCAGTCTCAAACAGCATGGATAACATCTTGCGCCACAAGTCTAGCGCAGGGATTTTTTTGGATAGTTCCAGCTCACCGCTCGCCGCTTTAGCTTCATAAGCAACGTAAGCCTGTTCGAAAGCTTTGCCAAACTTCTCATGCAAGTCAGGTACATCGGACGGCGAGAATAAAGTCCAGTCGCCTTTTTCCATAACACGCTTCATGAACAAGTCAGGAATCCAGTTAGCGGTATTCATGTCATGCGTACGACGACGATCATCGCCAGTGTTTTTACGCAGATCAAGAAATTCCTCAATATCCATGTGCCAGGTTTCCAGATAAGCGCAGACTGCACCTTTACGCTTACCACCTTGGTTGACCGCAACGGCTGTGTCGTTGACGACTTTCAGGAAAGGCACGACGCCTTGGGATTTACCGTTAGTTCCTTTAATATGTGCGCCGAGTGAGCGGACTGGCGTCCAGTCATTGCCCAAACCACCTGCATATTTCGCCAGCAGAGCGTTTTCTTTGATCGCTTCGTAAATACCATCCAGATCATCCGCGACCGTAGTCAAGTAGCAAGAGGACAGTTGTGAACGCTGTGTACCTGAGTTGAACAAAGTCGGAGTCGAACTCATAAAATCAAAGCTAGACAATAAATTATAAAACTCAATTGCACGAGCTTCACGATCAATCTCGCTAATAGCAAGACCCATCGCAACACGCATGTAAAAGGCTTGCGGCATCTCAATCCGTGTTCCACGTACATGCAAGAAGTAACGATCGTACAAAGTTTGCAGACCGATGTAACCAAATTGCAAATCACGATCAGCAACCAGCGCGTTGGCAAGCTTTTTCAAATCGAACTGACCTAATTTTGCATCCAACAACTCTGCTTCAATACCCTTTTTGATAAATTTAGGGAAGTAGTCAACGTATTCTGCCGCCGCTGCTTGTTGCGCAACTTCTTTACCAAATACCTCTTTACGAACTGTATGCAACAACAAACGTGCTGTAACCTGACTATAGGCAGGCTCTTTTTCCATCAAAGCGCGGGCAGCCAAAATAGCCGATTTATGCAGCTCTTCAACTGGCACGCCATCGTACAAATTCTTTAAGGTTTCTGCCAGAATTGCTTCTGGATCGGCCAACTTATCCAAACCAACGCAAGCAGCTGTAATCAAGTTACGAACTTGTGCGATATCCAGCACCGTAGGTTGACCATCAACGATCACATGAATTTGCGGTACTGCGATATCGGTCTTGGATGCCTGTTGCGATTCTAGTTGCTGGCGGCGCTCATCTTGACGCTTGGCACGATACAAAACATAGGCACGTGCCACATCATGTTCGCCAGAACGCATCAGTGCTAATTCAACTTGATCCTGGATATCTTCAATATGAAACGTACCGCCAGTTGGCTGTCTGCGTACCAAAGCAGACACGACGCTAGCAGTTAATTGCTCTACCAATTCACGGATACGGGCAGACGCCGCACCTTGGCCGCCGTTAACTGCCAAAAAGGCTTTAGTCACAGCGATTGCGATTTTGGAAGGCTCAAAACCAACCACAGCACCATTCCGGCGAATGATGCGGTAGTCACTGTAACTGGTAGCTTGCGAAACTGGCGCATGGTTAACTGCATGCGACTGTAAAGCCGACAGATCAGATGTGATTGGTGTTGATGTTTCTATTGAAGAGTGCATTTGGCCTCCGGGGTCAGCGTGAATTGTGTTTACGTCGTACTTCGTGTTTTGAGACCGATGATCTCGATCGCAATGCTTATTTTTTCAACTAAGTTACCGAACTAAGTTGCTCAACTACGTTTGATTTACTGCGTTTGGTTTGTATTTACTGGA
Source organism: Undibacterium sp. GrIS 1.8 (assembly GCF_040544445.1). Classification (NCBI taxonomy): domain Bacteria; kingdom Pseudomonadati; phylum Pseudomonadota; class Betaproteobacteria; order Burkholderiales; family Oxalobacteraceae; genus Undibacterium; species Undibacterium sp. GrIS 1.8. The sequence continues at coordinate 5,390 of NZ_JBEONQ010000076.1, forward strand.
ATTACCTACTGTCTTGAATTAGGTTTTTACTCCATTTGAGTCAAGCAATATAAATTCAGTGTGAATTCAAAATCTGATCCAAGTCTCTGTTTTATAAATCATTTATGACAATAAAACCGGGGTAAAAACAAGATCAAGTGAAACAGGATTAACAGCAGCATTATTTAAACCAAACCACTAGATGTAGTGCAGAAGATTTGATTTGCACTAATTCTAGTGCCAGAGAGGGAGATGTGCAATCGCTTTTTTTGTTAAAAAGAGAATTATTTTTTTACGACAGCTGGGTTTGTTGATTGACAATCTCAAAGCATGAATGGAAAGCTTGGTGCAGCATGAGTAAGCACTAACCTAAATTCTTGATCCAATAATTTTTTATATTGTTTCCAGTCAAAATAGGGGCCGGGGTCAGTCTTCCTTCCAGGAGCAATATCTTGATGTCCAACGATGTGACGGATAGGTAGTTTTTGGCATAGGGCGTAACTGAGCGATGCCAGGGTCTGATATTGCCCAGCTTCAAACTCCTTAGTATCAGTCCCCTCAAGCTCTATGCCTACAGAAAAATCGTTACAGCCAGACTCTCCATTGAACTGCGAAACACCCGCATGCCAGGCCCGTGCCGCGGTTGAGACGAACTGCAATAAGCTTCCATCACGGCGTATCAAAAAATGGCTAGACACGCGTATGCCGCGCAAGGACTCCAAACTGGGGTGCATTGAGTAATCAAGCTGATTTAAGAATAAATCGGGAATTGCAGAGCCGCCAAATTGACCGGCAGGCAAGCTGATGTTGTGAATTACCAGCAGTGAAACTTCGGAATGCTCGGAGCGAGCATCAAAATTAGAAGACGGCAGCCGCGTTGCTAATGAATACCAACCATCCGCATCTAACCCGATAGTTGTGCTCGAAGATGCCGAGTTCGTCTGCCTTGCCGAGCTTGATGGATTTAATGGAGTTGACATAGTCAAATGACCCGATTTACTCCGGGTCATGAATCTTCAGTTTTTGTATCTGGTAACGCAATTGCCGGAAACTTACTCCCAGTAATTCTGCCGCTTGTGTGCGGTTATTGCGCGTCTTAACCAGTGCGCGGCGAATAACTTCCTTCTCTATCCGCTCCAGATAATCTGGCAGAGAACATGGTAAATCAGGCTCGATGAAAATATTTTTCCCGTTATCCGTGACGCTAACGACAGGCGCTACATGATGCGCATTCTGGTACGGGGACAAAGCGGCAGAGTTAGTTTCAATCGCATGGCTTGGGTTTAGCACCTCTGCAGGAGCCGATGTTTCAGGCGTGTCAGGCAGGCTCGTCATTGCTGGTGAAAGTACTGGTAATGCTTTTGTCGCAGGACGCAAAGCCAGATCACTGACCTCAATACAACCATCATTCGCAAATGCCAACGCACGCTCCAGAATATTCTCCAGTTCGCGCACATTACCCGGAAAATCATAGGCGGCCAAAGCTTGCAGCGCCTCATCAGATAGTAAGGTAGCAGCGCCAGAATTAGAAAGTTCTGGGGTAGAAAGACGTCGCAAAATACCTTGCGCCAATTCTGCCACATCCCCTAAACGCTCACGTAGCGGAGGCAAATGCAACTCAATGACATTCAGGCGGTAATATAAATCTTGGCGAAATTTACCTGCCGTCACGCAATTAGCCAGGTTTTGGTGAGTCGCGCTAATAATACGGACATCGACAGGCTCTTCGTTAGTCGCGCCGACCTTGCGGACTCGCCTCTCTTGTATCGCACGCAACAGCTTGACTTGCATCGCCAGCGGCAAATCAGCAACCTCATCCAACATCAGCGTACCGCCGCTCGCCGCCTGAAAAAAACCATCACGGTCATCACTGGCGCCAGTGAACGCACCTTTGCGATAACCAAAAAATTCCGCCTCCATCAAGGCCTCTGGGATGGCACCACAATTAACGGCAATAAATGCTTTGTCCGCACGCGCACTATTATTGTGTATCTCACGCGCTGCCAGCTCTTTACCGCTACCTGATTCTCCAGTGATGATGACTGGTGCCATGCTGCGCGCCAGTCTGGTGATTTGGGAGCGAACATGCTGTAGCGCCTCAGAACGTCCGATCAAACCAGAAGGTAGGATGCGCTCTGCTTGCTTGCTATCATTACCATCTTGAATGTCATGTGCTGTACGGATTTCGCCCAACTGCAAAGCTGATCTGACCAGCTTACGCAACTGATCCAGTGCCACCGGCTTAGACACGTAATCAAAGGCACCTGCCTTAAGGGCAACCACTGCGTTGTCAGCGCTGCCAAAAGCGGTAATCACAGCAATCGGCGTATTTTTATAATGGCTGTTAACGTCCTGGACTAACTCCATGCCAGAACCATCCGGTAAGCGCATATCAGTCAGGATTAAGGCATAACTGGTTTTGGATAAATAATTACGTGCTACCGCGAGTGTCTCGGCGCTATCTACGTCCAATCCCATCTTGATCAGAGTAATTTCCAGCAACTCGCGCAGATGCGCCTCATCATCCACAACAAGAATGCGTGGACTGCCTGGCAAATCTTTAGAGTTCAACTCTTTATTATTCATATTTACTCGTATCTTTATGCGCCTTAGTGCATGCAACTTAGTTCACCCTGCTTAGTTATCGCAACTTAAGAAGGAGAAGAGTCGATCAAAGTGAAGTTAACCACAAAACGGCCTTTTGATTCACCAAATAATGAGTAAGGATCATCCGTATGGTATTCATAATCAAGCAAAGCATGATTATTCAAACATAGTTCACGCGCCATATACAAACCTAAACCGGTACCTTTACTGGATGTCGTGTAAAAAGGCTCGAACAAATGTGAGCGCACTTCTGCACCGATGCCAGGGCCATCATCCTGAATATGCAACTCTTGCCGGTTGATCGCACTCAATTGCGCATAAATCCGAATGCTGCCTGGCTTACCACTGGCATAACGCACAGCATTCGACAGCAGGTTAACCACAATTTCTCGCAAATGGCCGGGATCAAACACAATATGGAAAGTAACTGACCTATCCGTATAAATCAAATGTGGATCCAAGCCACGTGTCTCCACAAAGTCTTGCACAATCTCAGTGATAAAAGGCAACAAAGAAAACGGCTTCGTATCTGCCTGCGCCTTGCGTGATAACTTAAGAATATCCTCGATCAACTGGTTTAAGCGTCCGACATTATCATCCACAATTTTTAGCAGGCGCCGCGCTTGTACCGGGTTAGACATATCCTCACCCAACAACGAGGCGGCATAAGAAATCGACGACAAAGGATTTCTGACTTCATGCGCAATACTCGCCGTCAAACGTCCCATTGACGCTAGCTTTAATTGCTGTGCCTGATTCTCGATATCCGATACATCCTGCATAAAGATAATGGTGTACGTGCCCTGCTCATGGCTAAACCCTGCAATATCTGCACTATCGACATCTACAAAGCGCAATTTCAAATGCGTCACTAAATCAGACCGATTCAGGTTTTCTGGTGAACTGGCATCAATCGTGGCATCGTTTAATTGCCGGATAGAGATGAACGAAATATCTTCACCCACCGTCCACGGCATGATGCCAGTATGAATAGTCTTGGTATTGAGCGTAGAGTCATTTCTGCTCGACAAAACCTCAGCTATTGGTCGCAAAGCAGGAATATCGCGCAAACGGGCGCGGCTGGCTTGCTGGATCAGGCGTGCGCCCAACATGCGCTCTGCTGCTGGATTCATTTCAACTAAATGTTCAGTCTGGTCGATAACTAAAATACCATCGCCCATATCGGCAATTACCAGGCGATTAATCGCCTGTTGTATCGCCAGCGCTTTGCCACGCTGTGCTGCCAAAGCCTCTTGCTGGATCAGATTTTTTGCTAAGCGGTTGAGTACAAATACCACCGCAAAATAAGCTGCACCATACAAACCGGCTTGTGATGTCAGGCTGGAATCTTCTTGCTGCAAAACCCGATAAATACTCTCTACTAATAAAAATAAAGTAACAAAGGCTGCAAAAAATAAACCCCACAATAAGGGAGCCAGAATACCGACGCCCGCTAAGGGAAATATATACAGAATTGCTAAGCCACTTTTATTACCGCCAGAGGCCAGATAAATAATAGAAATAATAATGACATCGAGTGCAATCTGGCTCGCTAATTGCAGCATAAACCGTCGCTGATAATTAATTTTAATCAGGACAAAGAAAATGGCGATGATCAGGTAGGCGGTACAAGCCTGAGTGAATACGGTGTACTCCGTCAACCATATTTCTTTACCGCCCTTCAGGCTCATATAACCAAACAACACGATGGCAACGACCACCCGAGACACATTCAGGGTCTGAAGGGAACGCCAGAAAGTGGCGCTAGGTAAAGAGGAGGAGCTAGCGGAGCTGGACATTTAATGCAGCGGTCTAATGCAAGTCTGCATGGGCGACGCTACAAAACACTTGCTGCTGCCGGTACACTGCCTCGGACGAGGGCACATACACCTGGCAATGCTCACAACAAACCATAGTCTCGGCATGTTGATTTGCCGAATTAGGGTTGGGATTAGGACTTGAGCCAGTTGACCCGCCATCCAAAGGTGCTTGTTGCTGAGCCGATGAGATTGTTGAACTTTTTTTACGCAAAGCCAACACCACCAACACGGCAAGCACCAGCCACATTAAGAACTTCATGACAGGCTCCTGTGCAATATCACTTCTAAGACAAACCGGCTACCGACGTAGGCAAGTAACAAGGTTAAAAAACCGCTTAGGGTAAAACTCAATACCGTTTTCCCACGCCATCCGCGCCAGCGGCGACCTATCAGCAAAATACCAAACAACATCCAGGAGAACAGCGACAAAATGGTTTTATGATCCCATTTAAACGCCACGCCCAAGACTTGCTCTGAAAATACGATGCCGGACAAAACAGTCAGGGTCAATAAAACAAATCCCATCGCCACCAGACGGAACAGAATTTTTTCCATCATCAGCAAAGCAGGTAAGCGCTCTATCGCCTTGCTAAGCCAAGGCGGTGTCGCTTTGCTAGCTTGCTTGTGCAGATGAGCATCTTGCAAAGTCATTACAACGGCATGGAAAGCAGCGATCGTTAATGTACTGTAAGACAGCAAGGCAATCGCAATATGCCAGGGAAACATCGCAGGCTTGCCTGCCATCGCGACCAAACTACCTGGGAAGAAGACAGGCAAGATCGCCATGATTGCCGCATTAGGCAGTAGCAATACTTTCAAACCATCTAAGGATAAATTACGACTCTCCAACCAGTAAACAAATACAGATACCCACAATGCGGCTGACAACATTACGGCAAACCCCACCCGCAACTCGTTCGGCATAAAAATAGTCAGATACAAAGCCGCTGCATGCACCAGCCAGCCAGCAATCGTCGTCATAGAATCCAGCAGGCGGCGCTGGCCGGGGATAAAGCTGCAAGCGATATATAGTGCAGCGGCAAGAAAAGGGAGATAAGTTTGCATGGTTTAAGTTTACACCATGTAGGCTCAGATTTAGCTTGGGATTTAGTATGAGAATTGTTAGTCCGATCAAGACCTGAATTGAATTTAGACCGTAAGCTTGTTGCAAGCCGTCCAATAAGACCCTCTAAAAACCCTTGAAGGAAGGCAGAGCGCAGGCTGCAAAACTATTTTTTTCGTCGCTTCTGCGCAGGCGGGAATCGCATGGAGGGAGCCTAGCCTTATTTCATTTTGGGTCAGTCATGAGTGAAGCACTGTTTTAGCAGCACCTTAATGATTCACAAATCCAGCCGTTGGATGTGGAATTAATCCGTCGCCATAAGCACGCAAGACCTGAGCAATAACCACTTGATAACCGTCCAGCCAGTTGGCTTGCGCGGCTTTTGCCTCCAGATGTTTGGGATGCTGCATCAATGCATGTAAGCCGTCCATGGTCTCCCAATAATAGACATTAGAAATTTGTCCGGTCGCTACATTCTCCCAAGCCTCTTCCCCGATATAACCTGTAGTTTGTTTGGCGACTTCGGCAATCGCTTGATCCAGCGCATAAAACTCTGCGTCGTACTGCTTTTTATTAAAGATAAATGTAGCTGAATACATCTGAATCCTCTGGCGGACAAAGTATAGGAAGGGTCGAACCTTAGCGAGCGAGGATTGTAGGATATTTATTTAGAGTGAGGTAATTTTTTACCGCTATGGATGGGCATTACAGCTATATCAATCAGCAGCAGGCTTAAACGACAACTGATATTTTTTCAGTTTGTCATACAGCGTTTTTTTCGGAATCCCTAACTGCTCCGCCGCCGAAGCGACATTGCCGTCTTGCTGTTGCAAGGCTTGCTGAATCAGCGTCGCCTCAAACTCCTCTATGCGTTTTGGCAGAGCATCACTTATATTCAAATTAGCGTTCAAATTTACGTTCGAATTTGCAGTAGAAATTTTGGTCAATGGCGCATCGTTAGTGTTCAGATTGTCCTGATTGACGTGCATCAGGTTTATATCAGCGACTCCCAGCACTAATTTATCCGCAAAGTTGCGCAGCTCACGCACATTACCGGGCCAGTCGCGCTGCTGCCATTGCAGCATCTGCGCAGTAGGAATCAGCGGTGCCGCTTGCTGATACCGGATCGCCGCCAACTTTAAGAAATGCGCCAGCAGTAAGGGAATATCCTCGCGGCGTTCATTCAGATGTGGCAGCTCGAGACTGACGACACTGATGCGGTAATACAAATCTTCGCGGAACTTAGCTTCTGCGCTCAATTGCAACAAATCTAATTTGCTGGCGGCGATGATGCGGCAATCCAACGTAATTTGTGCATTACCACCCAGTCGCTCCAGCTTGCGCTCTTGTAGCACACGCAAGAGTTTGACCTGCAAAGCCAGCGGCATACTTTCGATTTCATCCAGAAAAATAGTGCCGCCGTTGGCGTATTCCAGCTTACCGATGCGACGCTTTTGGGCGCTGGTGAAAGCGCCGGCCTCATGACCGAACATTTCGCTCTCAAACATCGACTCGGGCAATGCACCGCAATTGATGGCTACAAATTCGCCTGTACGTCCGCTGGCCAGATGCAATTGCCGGGCGACGACTTCTTTGCCGGTACCCGTGGCGCCGTTGATCAATACATCTGCCTGAGTCGAGCCTATCGTTCGGATAAATTTGCGCACCTGCTCAATCGCGGCGGTTTGCCCGATCAACTCTGGTAACGCAGACTGGCTAACAACTTGTTGCTTGAGCGTGCGATTGTCCATGACCAGACGGCGCTTCTCTTGCGCGCGCAAACAGGTGTTTAATAAGCGATCAGCCGCAAACGGTTTTTCGATAAAGTCATACGCACCATTGCGCATTGCCGCCACCGCCATGCTGACATCGCCGTGACCCGTAATCAAAATCACAGGCAAATCAGCATCCAGTGCCGCCACTTGTGCCAGCACGTCCAAACCTGATTGACCAGGCAAGCGCACATCTGTCACAACAATCCCGCTAAATTCTGGCTGCAAATAAACCTGTGCCGCCTCGGCACTAGCGCATGCATGTACTTGGAACCCGCCCAACTCCAAGGTCTGTGCAGTTGCCAGACGCACCGCTTGCTCGTCTTCAATCAAGATGGCTTTTAACATGCTATCGACGTTTGTCACACCTGACTCCCAAACTAAAAACCTCGAGGAAAACCATATACTCCCCTATTTTTTACAGAAATAATGCGGCGGATTCAAGTACGAAGAGCAACATTGAATAAAAAGTCAAAGGGTCAGATGCGATAGCATTCTGCCTTTTGACCAGCCAGTCGAAAGTTGCC
>NZ_JBEONQ010000077.1:0-11988 GCF_040544445.1 Undibacterium sp. GrIS 1.8
TATCGCTAAGATAAACATTAATTTGTTTGGCATTAGTCACCATCGTGGTCATTGTGGTACCCGCTTGCTCGACCACTTTGGTACCGCTGGCAATTGATCCACGCTATTGGAGATCAGCGTTTTGATCTCAGTCGCGGCGGCGGCGCTTCGCTGCGCCAGATTGCGTACTTCACTGGCAACAACCGCAAAACCACGTCCGGCGTCACCTGCTCTTGCGGCTTCTACCGCGGCGTTGAGCGCGAGAATATTGGTCTGGAAAGCAATGCCGTTAATGACACCGATGATGTCATTAATTTTAGAGGAGGAGGAGTGAATTTCCTGCATAGTCTTAACTACCGTTACTATCACTTTGCCACCATCCTCAGCAACCTTAGCATTATCCGCGGCAAACTTGGCGGCTAAACTCGCCAGTTCAGCCGTATTGTCCACGGTGGAGCCGATCTCTTCCATAGCGGCAGACTGTTCTTCTAAAGACGCCGCGGCAGATTCTGTTCTGGCTGACAGGTCGAAACTTGCAGAGGCAATCTCTGCACTGGTCGCATGTAAAGATCGCGCAGAATGGCGCACCGTACGAATTAGTGCGTGCAAAGAATCATAAGCATGACGCAGATCAATAATAACTTGGGCTGGCTCATCTCTACCCCAAGGTTTGGCAGGTGCACGGCGTAAATCGCCATCAGCCATTTCTTTTAAATGCTTGCTGATCAGTATTAGCCCACCACGGGTTACCAGATAAAAAGTATAGAAAAAATAAAAGGCAAGTAAGACGCCAATCACTAACGCCGCAAAAACAAAATATAAATGCATCTTCATATCACCGACACGTACTGCAAGCAACTCATCTAGCTGATCCATCAATCGTTCTGTCAGTGCATATTGAGTACTAATAGTTTTATTTGCTGCAGCCAAATAGTCCGCCTGTGCTGCAGGCGAAAAATCTTGCGCATCAATGACCGTTTTACGTGCCTGTGCATAAAAAGCACTTGTGGCATCCCGTGCCTCTTTGGCCTTGACTCTATCGGTAATTGATTTGTCTGCGCCATTGGCTTTAGTCAAACCGTCATTCATGTTTGAGAATTGATATTCCGCAACAGGGATCAACTCACTCATACTTTTTTGTTGTTCTGCGGTAATCCCACCAGATTTTAAGATCGTAACACCACGACCACGTAATTGAGCGGTTTTTTCAACGATGTCTGACACCCGAACAAAAACGGCATCCATTACGTAAAAGCTTGCAATATTAGGATCCAAGATAAGATTAGAAGAATCGGTCACTATCCCCATCAGATCAAGCAAAGCTTGGACATGATCCGTATGCGCTTTAAAAACCACTTCTACCGCACCGTTACTTGCAATGGCTTTGGCGTAGGCCTCTTGTACTGCGGCATACGCTTTTGCGGTACCGAGATCGCTACCAAGGCGTTTATCCACTGCAGCTAATTTTGCCTGGGCAGCTTGGAGTTTTTCTTTTACCTCAGCTATAGTCGCGGGCGTTGTACCACTTGCTGCAGCGTTTGAGGCATCACGACGCAGTTGTTGAGCAAAATTCAGAACAGGAAAAATCTCTCGGTTATATTCCACGCCAAGTCGCTCTTTGGATGAAAAAGCGATACTCTCAAAATTTGCCGAGTAGTAAGACCAAGCCATAATCCCCATTGGCAGCAAAAACATCACACAAATTAATAACGCTTTGGCCTTGAACTGCAAATTGCGCATCAGCACTACACCAAGCGTCCAAAAACCATGTGCTTCAAAGGCGCTGGCAGATACGGGCTCACTCTCTGGAGCAGCTAGAAATTTTTGCATTTCTGGACTAACTCTTACAATTTTCGTCATTATCGTGACCTTTTGCGAGAATATTACTGATTTAGTAAACCACTCAACTAGAAAATAATTATTTCTTCGTTGTTTCCACCAAGCAAAAGAATACTTTGCATCCGCGTTGAGCACAATAATCAAAGGTAAAACAGTGTGTCGCGTGTTTCATTTAGCTTTGCAGCATGACTCTGTCGATTTCAGTTTGTAGTTTGGTGATATCTATAGGCTTTGTCACATACCCGTCTGCGCCAGCCTGCTTTAACCTAATTTGATCAGTGGGTTCTGCGTGACCAGTTACCATAATAATAGGCAGATGCGACCCCATGTGTTGTTCTTTTGTACGAATAGTGGCAAGTGCTTCTAGCCCATCCATTACTGGCATCATGATATCCAGAAGGACTAGATCAAAGCGACGTTGAGCAAGGCACTCTAAGGCTTTTTTTCCGTCATCAACGACGACGCCTGAGTGTCCCAAACTGTCAAGCAGGATAATAGCCACGCGCTGCATGAAGTAGTCATCATCAACCACGAGCACATTGAGTGAAGTACCAGGGCGATAGGCACCAGATCGTATCATTACAGACCCTTATAAATTTCGGTTCATTAGTACGATGCAATATATAGAGCTGGTAATTCCTTACAAACATTTTAGCTAAGATAGTGTCAGAGTAGTTATGGACAGATGAAAGAATCCAGCTTTTACGATAAAGAATGTGTGTTGCACAAATTGGATATGCCTTAGTATCGATTACGTCAGAAGCTTCAAGACATCAAGACGTCATAAGAAAACTATAATGATAAGCGGCTTAAAAGTAACGAATTTACACCTACAGTCTAAACTTTAATTTAGATTCAATTGGTAACAATTTTTGCCAATCTCTAGAGAGTTCAAAGTTTAGTCAACTTCATGGATTGTTACTCAGGCTAATTGCCGATCACTTTAGGCTACCAGTTTAGAGCCGTCTGTTGTTAAAGAAAACTAAACTTAGATTCATATAGTGATACGGTTTTAATTAATACTTTTGCTGTTACTAAATTAATACTACTGAATAAATTTTATTCGATCAATGAGTAACATGTGGGGAAGAGTTAGTGCGCCGAGTGTCACAAATAAAAATTGCGTAATCCGCGGGTAGTTTGGTGACGGTGGTAAATAAAACCAACCTGTGGCAGCCAACAGAATGGTTCCTATCATTGGAGCCAAAGAAATTATCAATAATTGTTTGAAGCTAAGTTTAGAGTAGTGTTGGGTCCTCAGGATATGTCTATAGCTATGCATTCCACAGAAAAAAATAGCAAATCCAATTAAGGGCTCTGCCAAGACTGCTAAATAGCAAACTGAAAAAAGTTCTAAGCTAGCGCTCTTATTTTCAATCCACTCAATGCAGAAGCAAGCAACGCTTGAAATTAGCCAAGGCAAGGCAATTAATTTTAAAAATGAAGTTATCTGTTGCCCCATTTCTTCATTAAGAATTAAAGCGAATAAGCTGGTCATCTGATCGGAATGTAAAATTGTAGGTAATACGATGATGGCACCGCCGTAAAGAAATCTAGTTATTTTTAGCCTCGTTAATATTAAGTCCCTTGAGAAATGCAGCATTGAGAGTAATAAGAAACTTACCATAAAACTCATTGAAAAATGCCACCACACAATAACCACACTTAAGCTCAGTGCTAAGTAGGTAATGGTGAACTTTAGCCAAGATTGCCACCCGTTAATCAAAAATAGTTGTTTCGCAAAAACAAGGTCTAGGGCCCCATGTGGAACGCCTAAAAACAGCACAAGTGACGTTATAAACAGCAACTTGTAAAGTGGATCTAATGAATCGATCAGCATTGAAATTAAAGTTGCTAATATAGTTAAACAAAAAAATACTAAGCGCTGTATTTGTATGCTGTTCACGTTCTGTGACGTTTAAGTAGATGTTTAATAAATGGGGCTGGCGGTAATGCGTTTATCACGGATAAATAGTCAAATAGGTTTCCCTGATCGGATAAAAACCGGACGAGTTGTTGGCTCTTCACTTTCGAAAACAAACTAATGAATAAATCGGGCGCTAATTTCGGATTATCCCGAATGACTTTAAGAAAAATCGCATCCATTGTTTTGAGTAATACTTTATCTTTGCAATGTCCAATTGGGTGCTGGTTTTGACATAGTGAAATCGCACATTCTTTAGCCCAGATCTGTATTCTTTGGAATGCATAACCTGTGGCTGGTCTCGCTGCGCCAGCCGTTAAGCCTGCAAAAACATAGGTCTTTTCCATTTTTAATTGTTTTGGGTAATTAGGAATTCCCATAGGAATTAACCCAATTTCTGTTCTATTAACCTTGTATGAGCCGCCCTGGGTATATTGCAAAATCGAATCGCCGAGATGACCTTGTAACTGAAGTGCACAGTACGGTCGCTCAGCGAAAACGGTGAACTCGATCAAGGCTCTGCTAGGAGTCAAAGGTAACAGATAAGTAAATCCAACATAATCGTTATTGGCGTCACAGAAGTTCATTAGGTGCGCAATGCATGGATCGAATATCGGATCAATTGACTCGATCTCGCATCCTAAAAACGATTGCCAGAGAGTGGCACCGCTCTGCGGGTCGACGGGAAATGGTCTAGTATCAACTATTGTTTTAGCATTGAACTCTCCATTGGAAGTATGGACATACCATTTACCATTTATTAATTTAGGGTTCCCGATTACGGTAGTATCAGTCTTTATTTCGAGCGCTGTGTTGCTACTGATGGCGGCTAGAACATGATCATAAAAATCTCGGGCGCTTATGACTCTGTAAGGGGCAAATGAACAATCAACGACCACGCTCTGAGCGCTGGTTTTAACTAAAAACTGATTCCAATGGTGATTGGCAATATTGTTCCAAGTTTTGTTTTCACTGCTCCAAAAACACCATGTGCGATCATTTTGATATGATTTACGTGGGTCTATCAACACGGTTTTTGGCGAATTTTCCCCCATCGCTGACAATTGCATACCTAGACTTAGGCCCGCACATCCTGCTCCTATAATGATCAGATCAACATCAGTTTTCATGTATTTGAGCCGATCGTGGTTCTGAGACATAGTATCCTTGTATTGCTTTATGCAGACTTGAATCGTGTGCGGCAGGGTGACGCCAAAATCGGAGACTCGTGACCGCCGACAAAACGGCGGTTAATGTCACCAATAGTTTGCGAGGTGTCCGGACGATGATACGACGATGCCAATATTCATAATCCTGCTTTTCGAGCTCTTTTCCGATTTCTCGATATACTCGCGCGGCCACTAAGATTGACAATCGCGCCCGAAAAGGCAAGTACGATAGTCCACATTCGCCACTTTCGTAGTACTTATCCGCACTCGCGAGAAGACTAGCAACGGCCTTTTTAATTAGTTTAACTTTGGATCCGGTGGGCGTGATGAGATCTTGGATATCCATATCATTGATAAAATGGATTGGTAGATAACGTCGGTTGATCAACGCATCGTCCTTTATATCGCGGCAAATATTAGTTAATTGCATTGCTATCCCCAGATCAATCGCGTACGGAATAGCGTTATTGTCATGTGAATTCAACACTTTGCACATCATTAGACCAACAGTTCCTGCAACTTGATAACAGTAGCGTAGCAATTCATCTTGATCCATTATCCTGACCAGCTCAATGTCAGAGCCAACTCCTTGAACTAAATCGAGCACTGCGGAGCAATCAATGCCGCACTCTTTAATCAAATTTAAGCCGTCAACAAGTACTGCGTTGGTACCTAGACCGGATACAACGGCTTGCCGTACTTCTACCAAGTTTTTTCGTGATAGATCAACCGATTCCGCTTCATCTACGACATCGTCTATGTAGCGACAAAACTGGTAAAGGCGAGTGGCGCGCTGAGAGTCTTTTTCACCCAACAGCCGGCGAGCCCAATGAAAACTCTTCCCTTTTGAAGCAAGAGTATCTTCAGCGGTCGCATGAATAACTTCGTTGCTCATACCGTATTTGCAAACGGAATAAGTGAGTCAACGACTTTAGCTGAAGAGATCACACCGGGTATTCCCGCCCCCGGATGAGTTCCGGCCCCAACCAAATATAGATTTTTAATTCCTTCCGCCCTGTTATGAAACCGAAACCATGCTGATTGACTAAATAAAGGGGCAATTGAAAACCCTGCGCCATGCTCGCTTAAATAATTATTCTTAAAATTTGTTGGAGTCTCATAAAAATCTTCAGTGATCGTCTTTGTTAAGTTCGGAAGAATAGTATTATCTAGCGCCGAGATGATCCTATCTCTTAACTTAGGACCTTCTACAGACCACTCTTGGCCACCTAATAAGTTAGGAACCGGACAAAGGACATAAAAGCTGTCACAACCAGGAGGTGCAAAACTTGGGTCAGTTGCTGTGGGTCGATGTAAATACAATGAAAAGTCATCAGACAAAATTTTATTGTCAAAAATATCAGTCAAAAGCTCTTGGTATCTCTTTCCTAACCAAATAGTATGGTGTGCAATATCCGGATAAACGGTGGTCGTACCAAAGTACAAAACGAATAAGCCCATGGAAAAAGTAGGTTTTTTTGTTTTGAGGCGCGTCCAAAAAGACTGGTGTTTCGGTGCAATTATGTTGCGATATAAGTAAGCTGGGTCAGCATCTGAGATAATAATATCTGCCATCATAGTCTCGCCACTTTCTAAAACTACTCCTTTTGCTACGTTGGAATCGAGTACTAAAGACTTCACTGAACTGGCCATTAAGATATTGACGCCATGTCGTCGCATGAGGTTTTCCAAAGCAATCACTATTGCTCTAGTTCCTCCTATCGCGAAATGCACTCCATAAGCCCTTTCCAAATAATGAATCAGGCCATAAATGCTTGTCGTGCTGAAAGGATTGCCGCCGACTAGTAAAGGTTGAATAGAAAAAGCCTGACGGAGATTTTCATTCTTTAGATATTTGCAAACTAGTTGCCAGACCGTTTTGTAACTTTTTAACTGTACAAGTCTCGGTATTTGTCCCATCATGAACCAAAAGCTGTGAAAAGACTTGGTAGATAGCTCAGTAAAGCCCACGTCAAAAATGCGATTAGAGTGCGCTAGCAGCTTGAGATATCGATCACAATCGTTGGGCTCGATCCGGTGAATTTCCGCTAATGTATCTTCTAAAGTTCCGCCATAGTTAAAATGTTCGCCGTTAGAAAAATGAAAGCGATACCACGGATTTAACGGAACAAGCGTTATGTGGTCGGATAGCTTTTCGCCAAATAAATCAAATAACTCGTCGAATAAAAATGGAGCAGTTATAACGGTGGGGCCCGCATCATGTCGAAATCCGTTTCTCTCAAATGATTGCGCTCTACCGCCAAGTTTTTCGCAGCGATCGATCAACGTTACCTCGTAGCCTTTCGCGCAAAGGCGAAGCGCACTTGCAATTCCACCAAATCCAGCACCGATTACGATTGCGCGCATAGATTAGTTCTTTATGAGAAGGTCATCAAGCAGCCGCTCAATGTTTTGAGCACATTCGGCGAGTAGCTTACCTGATTGTTGAGGCAGCACGGCTAGTGAGGTCTGCGCAAGCCGTAGGTGCTTAACGGCAAGAGTTTGGGACGCCGCGATTGAATCGACGCAGGTCTTTGATACAGAATTTAAATAATTAAACATCCCAACGATGTTGAAGCGGTCTTCTTCGAGCGACTGATTTAGTTGAGCACAGTCTGCAGAAAAGTCACGCAAATCATCGTAAATTTGAAAGCCAACTGCGAAGTCTTTACATGCCTGCTGCGCTGTTGCTAGCATCTCCTCGTGTCCACCTATCAGTAGAGTCAGCTCCAAAGGCAAACTCAACAATGCTCCAGATTTAGCCATGGCCACTTGAATGTAAGTTTCCAACATGAACTGGTTAGCACTAATGGATAATTCAGCCGATTGTCCGATAATTGCTTCTGATACGCGCCCATGCATTAATTGCAAAATCCTAGGCAAGAGAGAGGGTTTGCTAATATTACAAAGAACTCCGTAGGCAGCTGATAAATAGAAATCTCCACTGCAAATTGCTAAATCAATGCTAAATTTGTTCCAAACAGATTCTTGTCCGCGACGATATTTATCACCGTCTTGGACATCATCATGTATCAATGAGGCGTTATGTAATAGTTCGACTGAAGCGGCGATGTATATGCAGTCTTGGTCACTCAAACCAATTTCTTGACCTGCACTCAGTGCCATGCGCGCTCGCAAGCGCTGCCCTCCAGATTGAAGGTGATAAATGGCTGCATTTCGAATATCTGAAGAATCAGCTGTAGAAATAACCAAGCGATCAAGAAGTTGGACGTTGGGAACGCTTTGCAGAAGACCTAATATGCATGTTTCCACTTGCTGAAGCAAGGCATCGGGCTTACTAACCAAATAGCTCGCTATAAGCTCTTGCTCAATGATGTTTGCTTGCATATTTACCCTAAAGATATAAATAAGCGCGGTAAAGTACTCGGAAAGAGATTCTCCAGACTGTCTGGAGAATCTTCGAAGCAGCTTTAGTGAAATTAGTGTTTTACATTTTCGGACTCAGATACCGCAACCCTCCAAATAATCAAGCCAAATGCAATTTTGTTTAGTACATCAGCTAAATTGTAGATAATATTTAATATGCCTGCGCTGTCGGCAGGTGGGCGACCGGTCAGATAACCGGCAAAGTATCCGATTGGATAAATAGCCCAACCAAACGTAACGATTAATCGCATTGTAGTAAATGCAGATTGAACTGATGGGGGCGCACTTCCAGCGTTAATTTTGCTGGCTTCACCTGCAAATATCTCATAAAGTATGAATGCCCAACCAATCATTCCGACTATAAATGCTGGCATTGCTGGAACGTATCCAGCTTCGCCAACATAACCTCCAATTAACATTACCAAGGTACCAATCATTAATCGCCAAAATACCCCGGCAGGAACCTTAGCAATCGCTGACAAAATTAAATAGAATTCGATCATCAAGAGTGGCACCGTGATTAACCAATCGATATATCGATAAACTGTAGGAGTGGAACCAGTTGTGACCCAGACATCCCGCATGTAAAAATAATGAACGGCCGCCACTAAGGTTACCAATCCAGAAACTGTGAGGGAAGTTTTCCATTTCGCTGATACTCGATCACGTTCCAGAAAGAAAAATGCTGTTGAGGCGACTAACGCCATAGAAATCAACCAGAAACTGATACCGACAAAATCATCCGGTTTCAGTACCGACGAGGCAGCCCAAGTCGACGAACTGAAAAACCCAAACAAAACAAAAGATGCCGAAAATAATGCTACTTTAGACTTTGTGAAACTTGCTTTCATGATGTCTCCTATTTTTTTACTTAATTTGCACGTTATAGTGCGAGAATCATTCTATATAAGAAGTAATCGTCTGGTTAATTGCAATGATAAGTAAGTGGGTCAATTTCTAAATTGTTTTGGTTACCGATGTATTGTTATGCTAGTACTGGCGACTATGTCAAATTTGTGTTGCCGCTAAAATAGATTAAAAATAAAAACCCGTATGCGACATGAGTTTTAACACTTGTCAAACACCGTAAGTGACTGATTAATATCAGTAAGCTTAAATTCAACATTGGTCTGTTGCAGAGTAGAGTATTTTAAGTCCGCCTATTTCACCATAAATAGTGTTTAATATATGATTACGCGTTGGAACCCGCGTATAGCTCATTGCTCAAGCGGTTTTTTTGTTTCATGATTGTTCTGACATTTATTGACCCGCTTCTCTCGTACTATTTATGGTGTTCAAAAGATTATTTCTTTAAATCGAGGAAATGTTGATTCGATTTTTGAGATTGAAGCGGTCGTCGGAGCAAATGATTTGTATGAACTCCTCGATTCTTATGTTCTGTCAGCTCTGACGATAAAACTAATATGTTTTTAAACGCCAGAAGAAGCCCCCAATAGCGACATTGTTGGGTGAGAACCCTGTATGAGACGCTATACGGATCAGCTTGGACTTGTGTATATGGGAGGTTTTCCCGGGCCAGTGGTAGTGGACATCACGATAAGAGTCAACAACAAACAGAGCGCTATCGCTAATCACGGTCTCGGCAACAGCATCCTACAAGGGGTCGTTTTGATTTCCGTGCAATATGCCACTGTAGGTGCCCCTAGCATTCATGCGGGTTATAGGGTTATAGGGTTATAGGGTTATAGGGTTATAGGGTTATAGGGTTATAGGGTTATAGGGTTATAGGGTTATAGGGTTATAGCAGATTACCCATCTAAATTCTCATAAAAATCAGGCACTTGCTGTTTGGTTAAAACACCTTCCGATTCCACCCTCTCCGTGACGCAATTCTTGCCCATCCTGTTTTTTTTGCTGAAGTAACTAGTACTACTAGGTGATTAAGTTTGGCCATTAGCCCCAGAAAAATTGATCAAAATTACGTTATATAGCTACAACACAACTCTATTTCCGTGTAATCCGGCGCTCGTTTATCATGCAAAAACATAATTTTCTTTCGCTAATTTAGCTTTATACATTGCCTCATCCGCACTTTTGATAAGCGCCTCGACTGAAGAACCATTTTTCGGGAAAATAGCAATTCCAATGCTGGCGCTAATAGATGGAATTGTTATCGATGACAATTCTGGAGGATCTATCGGCGCTTCTATTGCCGCCATAATTTTATCGGCGATTACTGCAATATGCTCTTGATCCCCTACTTCCAGCAATAAGTAGAGAAATTCATCGCCGCCATGCCTACAGAGGGTATCATCGTTGCGAATCGTTTCTTTTAGCCGCAGAGCGACTGTCTTTAATACATGATCACCAGTGGCATGCCCTAGGGTGTCATTAATAATTTTGAAGTTATCTAGGTCAACAAAAAAAACCGCTAAGCCCCAGCCATGACGATTGGCTTGTGCTAGGCCATGCTCTAAACGATCATAAAACAATAATCGATTTGGGAGTCCTGTAAGAGGATCATGAAGAGATGCGTGTTTAGACTCATCTGCTTGAGCTTGAGCAGTCTCTAGTCGTTGCTCCAATATCTGACGTTCGATGACTTCATCCCCAAGAGCTTGGTTGACAGCAGACAGCTGGGTCGCTGCATGCTGAACCTTTTCTTCAACCGATTGACTGGTCTGAAGTGCGTTTTCTACGCCTAAAGAACTGACATCATTAGCCAACCTCTGTTTCAATGCGACATTGACAGACGAAAGATCGTCGGCACATTCAATCATCACATCTTTGATTTTCTCACTTTGATCGAGAACCTGTGCCAAAGACTTGACATCGGAATTGCTAATTTTTGTCTTTGTTGTTGGCATAGTTATTCTTAACAAATGGTTGTATTTAGACTTGTGTAATAAATCAAAAATAACAATCTATCTGATCGCTGGCGCACCGACAAGTGCTGTAACGGATTATTTTCTGACCACTTCAACGAAAGAGTCGTTTTTATCGGTCTAAGAGTTGCTATTTACCACCGTATAAATCGTTGCCTATTTAATGGAAAATGTTGGGTATCAAGCAAATAGGCGTTGGTGCACTTCAAACTCGAAAAGCGGTGATGTTACGATGCGGCCTCAATTTTACTGATCGCCCCGATGCCCAACAAACACAACGACGATCGGCGTCATCATATACCTAAGATGTCGTTCAAGGTTCAGAATTGGCCGGAATATGAAGCAGGATTACGGCGGCGCGGTAGCCTGACGTTGTGGATTGAAGACGCAGCATTAGATCAGTGGCAAAGCGTAGGGCCAAATGGTCAGGCTCGCTATCGGGATAGCGCCATTGAGACGAGTCTGATGCTGCGCTCCGCCTTCAAAATGGCCCTGCGACAAACCGAAGGGTTAATGGCTTCCGTGCTGACACTGATGAACCTGACAATCACGGCACCGGATCACACCACGGTCAGCAGACGGGCGGTCGGACTGACGGTAACGAAGTCACCATCCGCACCAAAGGGGCCACTCCATGTGCTCATCGACAGCACAGGTTTGCAGGTCTTTGGGGCAGGACAATGGCTGGAAGAAAAACATGGCGCGAAGTCGCGCCGTAGCTGGCGCAAACTACATCTGGCCGTCGATGTCGATGCAGGCATGATTGTCGCGCAGATCCTCACCGATCAGCATACGGATGACCCATCTCAAGTGGGGCCACTACTGGATCAGGTCGACGAACAAA